>NZ_JBANBA010000008.1:0-136614 GCF_059803475.1 Bradyrhizobium sp. UFLA05-89
CGATCTCTATCCGAGCCAGCTCCTCGGCGACAGCGGCTATGGCTCGGCCGAGATGCTGGCCTGGCTGGTCTATGAGCATGGTATTGAGCCGCATGTGACCGTCTTCGACAAGTCGGCCCGCACAGACGGGATCTTCGCGCGCGATGACTTCACCTATGACCACGCTGGCGATCTCTATCGTTGTCCGGGCGGCAAGGCTCTTACTACGACCGGAACGCTAGTGAATGACGGTGCCACCATTCTTTACATGGCCAGTAAGCGCGATTGTGATCATTGCGCATTGAAGTCCCGGTGCTGTCCCAAGCAGCCCTCAAGAAGGGTGCCGCGCTCGATCTACGAGGGCGCTCGCGACATGGCGCGCGAGATAGCACGATCTTGGGAAGGCCGCACTTCGCGTCGGCTTCGCAAGAAGATCGAGATGCTGTTCGCGCACCTCAAGCGCATTCTCAAACTCGACCGTTTGCGGTTACGAGGCCCAAACGGCGCGCGCGACGAGTTCACTCTCGCAGCCACCGCTCAGAACCTTCGCAAGATGGCCAAGCTGATCCCGATGCAAACCCTTAAGCCCGCATAAAGGCCGACACAGCCGCTCGGCCGCATCGCCGCTGACGCCAATACATCGGATTACTGCCGCCCTTTTTCAACGGAATCGGCCCCAAGCCGCGCAGGGCTTAAGCCGTTGCGACGTCGGCTGTCGGCGGTAAAGGGTGTGCTTGCCTCGACCGCCCTTGTGGACCCGTAACTCACATTGGCAGCGGCACGGTGGCAAATGCGCCTTTGCTGATATCCGCGGAATGCCCACTTGTGACCAGAGGTGCCCTCTTTGTCTATCTAACTCAGCGCGATCTGCAAGCTGACCTCCTGTCCTGTGTTGAATTTCTTGGCCGTGGCCATGGTGATCGTGGAGTCGGCACGCGAGAAGCTGCTTTATTGCCGGTCCGCCCGCGGCTAGTCTCGACTTATCTGTTCAGACGATATCCACCTTACTCCCGCCGCGAGGTGGGCAATCGGTGCGTTCGCTTACTTCGGAAGGACGACAGCATGCGGGCAGTGATCGTCGGCGCGGGAATGGGCGGGTTGATGACGGCGTTGGCGCTGCGACAGTCCGGCGTCTTCGCATCGGTCGATGTCTACGAGCAAACCAAGGTGCCGAGCACCGCAGGCGCCGGTTTGAACATCCCGCCCAACGGGGCGCGGCTATGTCGTTGGCTGGGCGTCGACCTCGACGGTGGGGATCCCAAGGGGCCCGACGGGGCGGCCGATGGCGGCCGGGCGGCCATTCTGGAGTCGACACGGCAGTTCAACGCGGACGGGAGCGTAACCAAGCGGCCGTTCGATCATGTCACCGCCGCGGGCGACGGTGCCGGGTTTCATCACATGCACAGGCTGGACCTGTTGATGTGTCTGTACAAGCGGGTGTTCGAGTTCGGCCCCGATAGCGGCGCGCCGTGTCCGATCACCGTGCACATGGACTCCAGGCTGACGCAGTTGCGTCAGACCGCCGGCGAGGTGACGGCGAACTTCTCAAATGGCCGAACCGCCACCGGAGAGGTTCTCGTGGGTGCCGACGGGATCAACTCTGCCACGTTGCAGCTGGCGTGGCCGAACCCGCGTCCCAAGCGATGGACTGAGGTGACCTGCTTTCGTGGACTCATTCCGCGGGCGGCAGTCGCCTCGCTCAGCAAGGCCGACGGCAGCCCGCTGGACAACAATCCGATCGACTCCTTCAGCATGGACCGCCATCGCAGCGACAAGAGCGGCGCGACGACGTACTGGGTGCGCGGCGGTGAATTGTTGAACGTGTGGATCGCCCGCTATGAGCCCGACTCTGCCGCGTTCGAGAAGGAGGAAGGCGACTGGTTTCCGGTGGCTCGGGAGGAGATCGTTCGTGAGGTCGGCGAGGCATTCACTGGGCACCCCAGTCGAGACGACCTGCTCACTCTGGCGGGAGCAATCGTTCGTCCGACGAAGTGGGGCCTCTACGATCGTGACGCCCTCGAGACCTGGGTGCAAGGCCGTATCTGTCTACTCGGTGACGCGGCGCACCCGATGCTTCCCACGTTTGGCCAAGGCGCCGCGCAGTCCTTCGAGGATGCCGCCGCACTCGCCAGCGCCTTCGCCCTGCACAAAAATGATGTGGCGACAGCGCTGTTGCATTACGAACGCGTGCGGCATTACCGCGCGACCCGCTTCCAGCTCGGCTCCAAATTCGCCTTTGATCACTTGCGGGCCAAGGATACCGCTGAGCAGAAGGCCCTACTCGAGAAGCTCGACGAGCGGGTAAGCCCAGCCTTCGCTCACGATAAGCGAGGCGGCGATGACGACTCCTGGATCTACGCGTACGACGCCCGCAATATCGGCGCCGAACTGCCTTCCAAGAGATTAGGACCGTGGGATTTCCGTCGAGCCGCCGAGGCCAACTACGCCACGATCACCCGCATGCTCTGGATGCCAGGTGTTCCCGCCAAGGGGACACGCCCCGTCACGCGCGAAGAGGTCACCCGACACAACACGCGAGACGACTGCTGGGTCATCATTCGGGGAAAAGTCTACGACATCACCGAGTGGGCACCCCATCACCCCGGTGGCGCGGGAATCGCCCGAATGTACGCCGGCAAGGAAGCCACTGCCGAATTCGGTGACTACCACAGTGCCGAGGCTGTCGCGCACATGGCTCATTTCTGCATCGGCGACGTCGTCGAGAAACTAACTGCCTTCCCGTGAGGGGGCACGATGGTTGGCACTTTCCAGTGCGCAGCATCACGCGGCGCCGACTACGCCCGCTTCGCGCTAGACGCTCCGGCCGTGGCGCGCCATCCAGACATTTCGCCAGGTCAGCATCACAACGGCGACCCCGAGGATGACGACATTGAACAGCTCCTGTCCTTTGCCTTCGAACAGTTGCGACAGACCGCCAGCAAATGCCGCGACGACGCACGCCCCCGCGACGCCCGCCAGCACGACTCCGGCGATCCAGCGATCGCGGTGCGCGACGCCGCGCGTGGCCGCGAGCACGATGCCGACGATCAAGCCAGCCTCGAAGACTTCGCGGAAGACGATGACGAGCGCGGCGAGCACGAGGCGGGAGCCCTATTCGACGACCAGGGCGCCACGCGCCTTGTCGTTGAAGTCATCATAGAACTCATAGCGCCCCGCCTTGAGAGCTCGGACGTTGACCACGCCCTGAGTCTTGGGGGCGACAACTTTTTCCACCCTAAGCGAGTTGCTTTCGAACTCCATCGCCTTGCCGTCTAGATTCCTGATCCGGAATACGACCGGCTTGTCCGCCGGCGCTCGTACCTCGCGCGGCTGAAACTGCCCGTTGGAGTAGCTGATCTGAATTTCGGTCGCCTGCTGGGCCGATGCCATCGACAACGGCAGCACCGCCGTGCAGAGCGCCGCGAGAGCGAGCTTCCTGGTCATGGTCAACATCTCAGAGCCTTCGCATTTTGAGGAGGTTAGAACTCGACCGCGAATTTGAGTCTGGCGCGGTTGCGCTGGAATTCGGCGAGATTGAGCGAGAACGGCGTTCCGACCTCGCGACCCCATATCTGGGTGTTCCAGGCAGCGGTCATGAACATCTTCGGCGTGAATCGGACATAAAGTGTCGGTCCGAGCATTACGGCATCGCCGGTGAAGGCTGAGAGCGCGAAGTCGTCATAATGGCGCAGATACCAGACTTCGCCTCCGATCACGACATTGGGCGTGAAGCGGAACGACAGAGCTGCGGAGCCGCCGAGCTTGGTTTCCCGGATGGTCTCGTTCAGCAGCGTGTGGGTATATTCGGGCTCGTAAAGCAGGTTGAACCCAGCATACAGCCGGTTTCTCACGAGCTCGAGGTCGGCATTGAGCGTGGTCTCGAATTCGTAGTTGTGAACCCGCTCGCCGCTTGTCTCATCGACGAGCCGCACCGTCGGCTCAAATGCAAGCGTCACCGACAGCGGATTGTTCGACGTCCGCTCGAGGGCGAGGTAGCGGAATTCGCCAAACCCGCCGCTGAACGCCACCTGACGACGGTCGTCGAGATCGGTCACGTTCCGGATATCGTGGGTCGATCCAAGCGCCCCAAACTCGATCTGTACGAATTGAGACGGGGTGAATTCGAACTCGTATTTGGTCTCGGTCGCGTTGTAGCGTCCGTCGCGCTTGCCGAACCGGCCGATCGTGTCGGTCGTGAATTCCTTTTCGCCTTCGATGCCGATACCCGAACCGGTCGTGAAGCCGAAGATGTATTTTGTTTCGATCTCGCGCCAGGAGCTTGCGTCCCCGGTAGTTGCGTCGTCGGCGTGTGCAAATCCGCCGAGACAAAGCAGCGCAATGAACGCCCACATCAGAGCGCTGCAATGCTGCGCAGATTGGATTGTTTTGCGCATGCTGAAGACCCATCGCTTGCCCCTTCGACGTCATCAACTTACGGCATATCGTGGCACAGCCAAAAAGATTCATTCTAAGCTGGAACGATTCTAAGCGCTTTCGGGTCGCGGTGGCGCAAGTCCGCTTCTAGGCGATCGCCTTCCACGTGATCCTGTTGATCCTTTCTCGGTCGCGCCAGGCTCGCCAAGAATAGGTGATGAAGGTTGGAAACGCCGGCACGTCCGGTTGTGATAAGGTCGCGACGACTTGCGAGATGCGCTCGCGCGTCGAGGTCGAAGAGATCGTTCGTAATGAGGTCTATGAGGTGCTGGAGGAGTTGAGCCGTCCCATCCTCCCCCTCGATCCGCCTCCGGGTTATCTCGGCGATGAAATGAGCGCTGGGGAAGCCGGCACCGCTGACGATGATGAGATGGCGTGATGTTCGACCCAGGACGCATGATCGCCCAGCTCCTCGCGATGCTGACCGAGCTGGGCTGGACGCCCCCGACGATCGAGGACGTCATCGACCTCATTCTGGCGGGCGAGTTGCTGACGCTCGACCAGGCGGGCGACGTTTGCATGTGCAGCGACGAACAGGTCCGCAGGCAATGTGAACTGGCGGCCAAGGGCGGTAATCCTCTGGGCGTTCAGTTCGGCCGGCGCTGGTTCGTCAGCAAGGCGCGGCTGCTCGATGATTTCGAGCGCGGCAGGATCAACAACAAGCGTCGTGGCCCTCACGAGCGCGGGCTCGCCGAGGACCGCGCGAAGAAATACGAGGGTTGGGCGCGAACGCAAGATCCGCTGATGGAGGTTCCGGCGCAGGAGGCGTGAGCTGTTCGGTCGCTATGCACGGTTTCGGGCGTCCAGCCACGGCCGCGCGGGGTTCTGGCGGCTGCTGCCTCCGCCGACCGTGTAGATAGCGCGCCTCTCAGACAGCCTCGCTGCCGAACTATCGTCGCCCTTGAGGGAATCTCCTTGCCCCATCATAGTGATAACTGCCCTTGCGTGGCGCAATGGTAGGAGCTGGCATCCGGGAATATCGGGATGTGGCTCGCTCGTCTCTGCTCCGAAATGGGGACGATCCCGATGGTAATTACCCCAACATACGATCCGTCTCTCGTTGTCCTGTCCATCCTGGTCGCTGGCTTCGCGTCTTATACGGCCCTGGATCTCGGCGGACGCGTGGCACTAGCCCAAGGACCCACGCACCGCATCTGGCTGGCTGGGGCCGCGCTCACCATGGGGGCCGGCATATGGTCGATGCACTTCGTCGCCATGATCGCCTTCGAGCTGCCGATGCCGGTGTCCTACGATGTCGGCTTGACTGTCCTTTCCCTCGTGCTGGCGATCCTGGGCACGAGCGGCAGCTTCTACTTCATCAGTCGCCCGGGCGGCGTATCCCGCCCCCGCCTCGTCCTCAGCGGCGTCTTCATGGGGTTCGGCATCCTCGCCATGCACTACACCGGCATGGCGGCCATGCGGGGGCCCGTCGAATTGAGCTACGACCCCCTGTGGGTCGCGCTCTCCGTGATCGTCGCGATCGGCGCGGCGACGGCGGCGCTGTGGCTGGCGTTCGGAACCAAAGACCCTGGGCAGAAGCTCGCCGCCGCCATCGTCCTGGGCTTCGCCATTTCCGGCATGCACTACACCGGGATGCGGGCGGCCATCTGTACCGCTCCCGCCACGACGGAGGTCGCCCAGGAGGTCACGACCCTCGATCGGACCCCCCTGGCGGTGGCGATTGCCGGTTTCGTGCTCGCCGATTTGGCCGCCCTGTTCGCCTCCGCGTACAGGCGCAAGCGCGCCGACGAGGCCCTGCGTCAGACGCAGGCGGATCTTGCCCATGTCCAACGGGTCACCGCCATGGGAGAGCTGGCGGCCTCGATTACACATGAAGTCATGCAGCCGCTCGGGGCGGGAATGAACAATGCCGGGGCGGCCTCGCGCTGGCTGGATGCCCAGCCGCCAGATCTGGATAAGGCCCGGCAGGCGCTTGGTCGTGCCCTCGAGAACGGAATGCGTGCGTCCGAGATCATCGGCCGCATCCGTACCCTCGTCAAGAAGGAGCCCCCGCGGAAGGATGCGTTGGAGGTCAACGAAGCGATCGTTGAGGTCATTGCCCTAACCCGTGGCGAATTGATGAAAAACAATGTCTCGGTGCAGACGCAACTCGCGGAGGGCTTGCCGCTCATTCAAGGAGATCGAGTCCAAGTGCAGCAAGTGATCCTTAACTTGATCAACAACGCCGTCCAAGCGATGAGCGGTGTCAGCGAAGGGTCGCGCGGGTTGCTGATCAGCACTGGGAAAGATGCATCGGGCAGAGTGCTCGTCGCCGTGCAGGATTCTGGCCCGGGACTGAAGCCGGAGGGTTTTGAACGCCTGTTCGACTCATTCTACACCACCAAGCCCGGCGGCATGGGCATGGGGCTATCGATCTGCCGTTCGATTGTCGAAGCTCACGGGGGACGCATATGGGCCACCCCGAACGCCGGGCTAGGCATCACCGTGCAATTCACTTTGGCGATCAACGATCAAGCGACGGCATCCGCGCGTTCGGCGGCGTGATCTTCACAACTATTCAGAAATTCTGTCTCGCCGCCAACAAGAGATGATGAAGGTCGGGCACTCCGAGAAGTCTGGTTTTTGGCCCTTCTGCGACATCCGGGCACGTCCGCTATTGCGCCGCTATCGGCGGACGAGCGGACGTTAGCCGGTACTCTTCAGGCCCCGTAAGTGAAGACGGCGCCACCTTGGCGCACGCCACAACACCCCCTGCCAAGTCGCCCTAAGATCGCCCGCCGTTTGGCGCCCTCCACAAGTCCAGCCTTTGCCAAGCATGCGACGAGCCGTACTCTGGCAGCGCACCAGCATTCTTCCGAAAAAAATCACCCATGGAAAAATTCGAACACGAACTCGCGGCGTTGCGTGCGCGCGCCGCGGCCCTTCACAGCCCTCATAAAGCCGCTGAAGCCGTCTTTGTTGAAGCCGAGGCGAAGCTCCAGCACCACCTGCTGGAAGCCGACCTCGACGGCGACGAAAAGGTCCGCACGAAGCTGGAGGCGACGGTCGCCGGCTGCGCACTGACGCGTGACAACTTCGCCAAGGCGATCGCCGTGCAGAACATGAAGATCGTCGAGGTCGAGGCCCAGATCGCCGCTCAGCGCGCGGCCATTGAGCGTAACGCGGCGGCCGACAAGCTGGCGCGCGACCTCGACGAGATCGACAAGGCGCTGCCGGCATATCAGACAGCCGCTCGCCAGCTCGCCGATGCCGTCGAGGCTGTCGCTCACCTCCATTTCGAAGCCAACGAACCGGGTACGGTCGCGCGCAACTGGGCGGCGCAGATCGACGTCGCTGGGGCGCTTGCTCTGGTGGAGCTGCGCGGAATGGTGGAGCAGATCAGAACCGGGGCTGACGCCATTCCGCCGAAGCCTGCGGTTGCGGCGCCGCCGCCCACCATGACCATCTTCATGCTCAAGTCGGCCCGCTATCGCGACCATGATGGCCGCAAGCGCTTCGCCGGCCAGTTCGACGACGCAACCATGCCGGCGGCGACGGCCCAGGCGCATTGCGCCTCGGCATCGCGGTAGCCACCGCCGATCCGCGCCGCGCCCAGCTCCGTGGCACGCGCGGCGGCGACTTCGCTCCGAATGCCCTGACGTGGTCGATCTCGACCTCACGGAGCCGCCGAGCACCCCCCCGATGCCGTGCTCCGCGAAGCCAACTTCGAAGTCATCGACCGGAGCGCTGAAGCGCGCACGGCCGAGATTACTGTGGCTCGGTTCTAGTCATGGGCAAGAAATTGCTTCCTCCCGATTTTGTTTCCCATCGGATCGCCCATAGGCTTGATGGCTACGTTATCGGTCACAATGGCGGGGTTCCTCGCGCTGTCGCTGAGGCGATGTTCGAGGCTATGCCGTCCGTTGGCGGCTCCAGCGAAATCGATCGCATTCGCCGGCGCATGCTCGTTCGGCAGCATCAGCATGAGTTTGCGCAGAAGGTGCGCAAGGCTCGTGAAGAGCGCTTCAAACGCGCGAGAGGGTGCAAGAAGCCAGTATGAATATCAGTTCCGGTGAACCTGGGCCTTGTTGCGGTTCTCACTTTACGCAACAGCGGTTCATCGGGAGCGCGGCCGCGCTGTCGGTCGGATAGCGCGGCCGCTGGAGGTTTGAAATGACCAACATGATCGACGAAGAAAAGGGCGACGAGTACGACGAACTCCTCGCCTCGATCGGTCGGTCGTGTGACGAAGACATGCGGATCGCGATTCATGAGAGCGGCCATATCGTGGCCGCGCGGCTGCTCGGACATTCGCTTGGCGGAGCGACGGGCAATCCCGGCCCGGGCTACGGCGGTCGGGTTTGGAGCGAGCGGCACATGGAGGCGTGTGCCGAAGGCCGGGGCGATGCTTTCCACGTCCGCCATGCACTTGCTCCGTTGATGCCGCAGCCCGGTGAGGATCACAGCTCGGTCTCCGACATCTACGGGAATTGTTACACTCAGGTGATCGAGCTGATGGCCGGCCGCGCTGTCCAGCGCGGTGTCGTCGAGCTCCTCCGGTATCGGCCAGGTGATGCCGGTCACCGCGGCGCGGCGGACATACTCCGCGATCGCGCCGTACGCCCGATCCCGACCGATCGGGCGATCACCCGATCGCTCGCCCCACAGGCATACTTCAGGCGCAGAACTTCTCGAATCTTCCGCATCGGCAATCTCTCGGCGGGCAGGGCCCTTCAAGATCATCAAGCCGGTTTGGGGTGATTGCGGTTGCTGCTCGAAAGGCTCAGCCTGGAAGGGAAGCCGAACGCGACCATGCGGTCCGATCGAATGCGGCCACCAGCTCGCGTCATGGCGCAGTCTCAGCCCAACGACTTTGAGAGAGGCCCGACAGCTTCACCTGGCGAAATTTCGGTCATCATGCGGAATCCGAGGCAAAGCGGCCACCGATTCCGACGGAAGGCGGCCACCCTGTTGATAGGGTGAGGCGGGGCGCGTTGTCGGCAATCTGAACGGGGCAAGGTCCTCCTTTTGCGGTCCACGCAATGGGAGGTCCGATGAAGACGACGCAGCCGAGGCGCTCTAGCACAAGTCTCACTTCGTCAATGCCATCGGTGTCGAAGGAAAGCTGTTCTCGCAGCGGCGCGCGCAACGATATCGCAACGAATTGGGTGAAATCACCGTGAACAAAACGGGACGGAAACAGAGGCCACGGCGAGAAAAATCAACAACTTAGAACATGTTCACTGCGTTCGGGACGCAGGGGTCGCAGGTTCGAATCCTGCCACTCCGACCAGAAATCATTAGAGTTTTTCTTCTGATTTTGGTCCTCGGTCAAGCTGGCCACCGTTTTCGGCCACCGCAACATACCGGCCCTTTTTGCTGATCGCGGATTCCGCTCCCTGCAGGTAATCGGGGTGATGCTGGTGATAGGTCCCCTGTAGGATCTCCGGGGACATCCCCAGGAACCGGGCGGCCGGCCAGATTGGCACGCCACGCTGCATTGGCTGAGCGTCGGGCCCACGACAACATCATCGGGCCCTGCAATTCTTTCCAGTCCCATGTCTCTTTCAAGTCCCATGTGGCGCGGTCAATGCCCGCCGTGAGCCCGGCCATCTGATTGGAACACCAGGTAACCGCGAGGAAGCTAAGCACCACTCCGGCAAATTACAAAATGAAACGACGTTCTAAAATTTATTGCAACGCCGTTCTATTTTTGTTATCGGGACGTCATGGCCGGGGAACAACGGTCGATCTGGAGGAAACTCAATGGCAGGTGTCACCGCCGTTTCAGCCGGCACCAATCTTACGCCCGAGCAGGAGAAGATCCTCTCGAAGGTCATCTGGCGGATCGTGCCGTTTCTGCTGCTTTGCTACATCGTCGCCTACCTCGATCGGGTGAACGTCGGGGTCGCCAGCCTGACGATGAACCAGGATCTCGGTATCTCGCCGTCCGAATTCGGCTGGAGCGCAGGCCTTTTCTTCTTCGGTTATTTCCTGGCCGAGGTGCCGAGCAATCTCGCCCTGCAGGCCATCGGCGCGCGCAAATGGATCGCACGGATCTTGATCACCTGGGGTCTGCTCTCGGCCGGCACGGCTTTCGTCGTCGGCCCCGCGAGCTTCGGCTTCATGCGCTTCCTGCTGGGGCTCGGCGAAGCCGGCTTCACGCCGGGTGTGTTTCTGTATTTCACCTACTGGTTTCCGGCGCGCGTCAGGGGCAGGGCGACGGCAGCGTTCCTGCTCGGTATCCCGATTGCGAACATCCTCGGCGCACCGCTTTCGAGTATGCTGCTGACACTCAATGGTCTCGGAGGCCTGCATGGTTGGCAGTGGCTTCTGATCATCGAAGGTCTGCCCGCAACCATCCTCGGCTTTGTCTGCCTGTTCACACTGACGGACAAGCCCGATCAGGCAAAATGGCTGAGCGTCGACGAGCGGGCGTGGCTTATCAAGCTAATTGCCAGCGAGCGCGAGGCGATTGCCACCAAGCATCCATCCAGATTGAGGGATGCTTTCACCAATTGGCGGGTGCTCGCATGCGCGTGCATCAACTTCTGTGCAATCATCGGTTCGGTCGGTCTCGGCTTGTGGATGCCGCAGATCCTGAAAGGATTCGGCTTTAGCGTCGTGACCGTCGGTTTTCTTGCTGCTCTGCCTTATGTTTGCGGTGCTGTGGCCATGATGCTGTGGGCGCGCCTGTCGGATCGCGGCGGCGAGCGGAGCTGGTTCGTCGCATCCGCGCTGGTCGTGGGCGCAGTGGCGCTGATCGTGTGTGGCTATGCTACATCGTCGGCCTTGATCTCCATCATCGCACTCTGCGGCGCCGTCGTCGGGATCATGTGCTACCAGTCGACCTTCTGGCCGATCCCGTCGAGCTTCCTCACCGGCAGCGCTGCCGCGGGTGGACTCGCACTGATCGTCTCGATCGGCAATCTCGGTGGTTTCGTGGGCCCTTATCTCATCGGCGAAATCCGCCAGGCCACCGGCAACTTCTCCTGGGCGCTGATCTCGGTGGCCGGATTCCTCGTCCTCGCCGCCATCCTCATCTGGTTCGTCGGCGTCAGCTTGCGGGATGGCAAGTTCGCCTCTCCCAAGATGGCGCGCGCATGACCTCAAAAAATTCAGCGAAGGAGTACACAATGAGCCAAAAGCAGCAATTTCGCCTCGGCCTGGTCGGCTATGGCGAGATCGGCAGCACGTTGGGCAAAGGGCTGCGCGGCGCCGGCCTGGAGCAGATCTTCTGCTATGACAAATATGCCTTCGACGGGCCTTATGCCGATCTGATCCAGAGCCGCGCGAAAGCGGCCGGCGTCACGCTCGTCAAATCCAACAAGGAACTGGCGGATGCGGCCGAGCTGATCTTCAGTGCGACCCCGGGCTCCTCATCGCTTGCGAGCGCGGATGCGTTCGCGTCCGTGCTCGACCGCCGTCACACCTTCCTCGATTTCGCCTCCGCCACCCCGAAGGTGAAATACGGCGTGGCCGAGCGTCTGGCCAAGACCGGCGCCATCCTCGGTGATGGCTCCATCATGGGGACGCCCAAGAATGGTTATTCGATGCCGATGCTGTCGAGCGGTGCTGCGGCGCCACGCGTCATCGAGCTGCTCGTGCCCTGGGGCATGAGCATCGAATATGTGGGCGAGAAGCTCGGGACCGCCTCCGGAATCAAGATCCTCCGTTCGGTGCTGCTCAAGGGCACCGAGGCGCTGATCGATGAGATGGTTTTGGCCGCACGGTCCTATGGCCTGGACGAGGCGGTGCTGGCTTCTGCCTCCAAGACGTTGACCCGACCGTTCATGGATACGGTTGAGAGCCTGACTCCCTCCGGCGTCATTCATTCTAGGCGGCGATCGGAAGAGATCGAGATGGCCGCAGAGGCGGTGGAAGATGCCGGCGTCGAGCCGCTGATGGCACGCGCAGCGGCGGCGCGGCTCCGTTGGAAGGACAGCCTGGGCCTCAAGGAGCACTTCAAGGGCGTCGTCCCGGAGAACTACAAGATCGCGATCGACGCGATCGTGGCCAAGACGCAGAAGACCAAAGCGGCCAAATAAGGCCGAAGGCCGGATAGGACCAGGATAGGTCCAAGGCAAAATCCAATACGAACAGGGAGGCGGACGTGGCGATTGTTCGGACAGACGCCGGCCGGATCGAGAAGGTGACGATGCGCAGGGTTCTCCTGCGCCTCGTTCCGTTCCTGATGGCTTGCTACTTCTTTGCGTTGCTCGATCGCGTAAACGTCGGCTTCGCTGCGTTGCAGATGAACAAGGATCTTGGTCTTACGCCCGCGATGTTCGGCTTCGCGGCAAGTCTGTTTTTCGTTTCCTATTTCCTCGTCGAGGTGCCCAGCAATCTGGCCCTACAGAGGGTCGGCGCCAGGCGCTGGATCGCCCGGATCATGATTACCTGGGGGTTGGTGACGGCGTGCATGGCTTTCGTCGTCGGGCCATATTCGCTGTACGCCATGCGTTTCATTCTGGGCGCTGCGGAGGCCGGTTTCTTTCCCGGCGCGATCCTCTATCTGACCTACTGGCTTCCCTCGCTGTACCGGGCGCGCATCCTGGCGACCTTCACGGTATCCATTCCGCTCGCGACCTTCCTGGGCTCGCCTTTGTCGGTCGGGTTGCTCGAACTTGACGGTGCGCTCGGCCTGCGCGGATGGCAGTGGCTCTTCATTCTCGAGGGATTGCCGACTGTGATGTTGGGGGTAGCGTGCCTGTTCGTGTTGACCGACAGGCCCGCGCAGGCCTCCTGGCTCACCGCTGAGCAGCGCGACTGGCTGATCGGGCGCATGGAAACGGAAGTGGCCACGCGCAAGCCGGTCGGGCACCTGTCATTGTGGCAACTTGCTACCAACAAATACTTCCTCGTGATGGCCCTGGTGTGCTCCGGTGCGTCCGCGACGGGAAGCGTCTTGTCAGTTTGGCAGCCGCAGCTCCTGAAGTCGTTCGGCCTCTCGACCCTGCAGACGGGGTTCGTCAACGCAATTCCCTACGGAATTGCGACCGTGCTCATGGTGCTGTGGGGACGCCATTCGGACAGGACGGGCGAGCGGCGCTGGCACACGGCTATCCCACTGCTGCTCGCGGCGGGTGGCTTCACCGCCTTGGGCCTGACCGGGACTGCGGTCGTGCCTACCATCATCATGGTCACCTGCTGCCTGGTCGGTGCGTATGCCTTCAAGGGTCCGTTCTGGGCGCTCTCGTCGAGCTGGCTTTCGGCGAGCACGCTCGCAGCCGGCCTCGCCGGCATCAACGCGGTTGCGAACCTGATCGGCGGCGGCCTCATGGTGAACGTAGTCGGGCTCGTCAAGGAGCGGACCGGCAGCTTCGTGCTCGGAATGTTGCCGCTCGCGCTGCTTTGCGCTGTGGCGGTGGTTTGCGTCCTCTCGCTGGGGCGCGGCGCCGCGCGCGAGACGGAGATGGCGACAGCGAAGTCATGACGTGACTCTCGGACGGCCCGCGCTGAAGCCCGGTCTGCAACACGTCCTGTTTGAGCCCAGGAAAACCAACAAGTCAGGGAGTACGGCAATGACGCTTTTCCGACAACCCTCTCAGCTTTCGATCGCTGAGGGCAACTCCGATGGTGCAAGCAGGCGAAGTTTCCTGAAATTTGGATGCGCGTGCTGTCTGGCCGCGGCCATGCCGGCTGCTTATGCCGCGACCCCTTCGCCGGACGTTGCACGTCATTTGGCGGCTGCGAAGGAAGCCGCCGGATCCGATCTCGGCTCCTACCTCGTGCTCGGCAACGCCGCGGATCCGGACTACAAGGCGCCTCCAGTGTCGCTCGAACAGCTCATGAAGATCCCGGCGCCTCCGCCGGGAAAGGCCTTTGACAATCTGTACTTCGTCGGCAGCACGTGGGTGAGCTGCTGGGCGATCACCACATCCGACGGTATCATTCTGATCGATGCGATGGACAATGAGGAAGAAGCCGCGCGCATCGTCGAAGGCGGTTTGAAGGCGCTTGGCCTCGATCCAGCGGCGGTCAAGACCATCATCGTCACCCACGGACATGGTGACCACTATGGTGGCGCCAACTACTTCGTGGAGAAATACAAGTCTCGCATCGTCGCAAGCGAGGCCGATTGGTCCATGATGGAGACCAAGCTCGAATTCGACAGTCCACTCTGGGGCAGGCCACCCAAACGGGACATTTCGGTCGTTGACGGACAAAAGATCTCGCTCGGCGATGCGACCATCGACATTCTGATTACGCCGGGCCACACGATGGGGACCATTTCGCCGCTGTTCGACGTCCGGTCGGGCTCGCAGAAGCATCGCGCGCTGTTGTGGGGCGGAACCGGCTTCAACTTCGGAAAGAAGCCAGAACGCATGCAGGCCTACATCGATGCGACGGCACGAGCGCGCGGCCTCGCCAAGGAGCAGGGCGTGGACGTGTTCATCTCAAATCATGAGCATTTCGATGGCGCGCTTGCCAAGCTCGCGGCCCGAACCGCCGATGGCCCCAACCCGTTCGTGCTGGGGGAAGCGACGGTTCAGCGCGCGCTTACCGTCATGAACGAATGTGCTCAGGCAACGCTTGCGTCCTGGAAGTGACGCCTTCCACAACGCGTGCGGACCGGCTCCTCCCTCGCGCTAGAAGCCGTACAGGTTGGTCGGGTTCTCGACGAAGATGCGTTTGCGCAAAGCATCGCTGCCGATCCAGTCGGACGTAAGATCCACCAATAGGGCATCATCGGGCTTGGCGTTCTCGGCTGCGGTGGGGTGCGGCCAGTCCGTACCCCATACAAGCCGCTCCGGCGCGAGTTTCAGAAAGCCCTTGGCGATCTCTGCAGCGTCCGAGTAGGTCGGCGGACCGACCTTCGAGAAAGTATAGGCGCCGGACAGTTTGACCCAGGCCTTGCTCTGCTCCAGGAGCTTTGCGATGACGCTGAAGGCGGGATGCGAGACGCTGGGAAGCTGTCCCATGTGATCGAACACGACCGGCACGGGCAAATTGCGGAGGAGATCTGCGTAAGTGACGATCCGCTCGGCGCCAGCGACGACCTGGACGTGCCAGCCCCAAGCTGCGGTCCGCCCCGCAAGCGGCTGCATCATCTCCACGGGTGCGCCGGCAGGATAGGAGAGGTTGAATCGCACGCCGCGAACGCCGAGGTCGTGCATGGACTTGAGGTCCGCGTTCGCAATGTCGTCCTTCACGACCACGATTCCGCGCGCCGAGGCGCCGAATTCCTTCAGCGACTCCAGCACAAGGCGGTTGTCCGTGC
The DNA here is from genome assembly GCF_059803475.1 of Bradyrhizobium sp. UFLA05-89. Taxonomy (NCBI): domain Bacteria; kingdom Pseudomonadati; phylum Pseudomonadota; class Alphaproteobacteria; order Hyphomicrobiales; family Nitrobacteraceae; genus Bradyrhizobium; species Bradyrhizobium sp. UFLA05-89. The sequence continues at coordinate 15,578 of NZ_JBANBA010000008.1, forward strand.
CGTAGGTAGACGGCTGCACGATGACATGTCGTGCAATGCCGACCCGCGCCTGGAGGTCGCGATAGTCGGAGATCAACGCATCCGCGGGCCGCAAACTCGCCTTGGGGTCGGCTGGATACCGCGCATCGTAGATGTGATGGTGACAATCGACAGCGCCTGGCGGCAGCGGGATCTTTGGTCGCTCCGTGCCACCCGACCATTTGACCTGCCGCGCAGCGGCCGCAACCGGCGACAGTGAAGCCCCAACGCTTGCGGCCGCCATTGTGCGAACGATCTCGCGACGGCTCAGGCTTGCTCTCGTCATTGCCGATCTCCAGTCATCTAGAGCGTTTTCCAGCGAAGTGAACGCCGGTTCGCGTGAAGAAAACGCGTCAAAACAAGAATCTGAAGTCCCGTTGCGATGCAATCGGAACGGGACTCTAGTGGTTCTGCATGCCCCATTTGCGAACTGTCATGGCCTCGACGCTGCGGAAAACGAGTCCTTCGACTGCGAGACCGATCAGGATCACGGTCAGCAGGCCGGCAAATACGTTGGCGGTCTCCAGCGCGTTGCGCGCCTCGAAGATGTACCAGCCGAGACCGGCGGCATTACCGGAAACGCCGAACACCAGTTCGGCCGCGATCAGGGTTCGCCAGGCGAATGCCCAGCCGATCTTGAGGCCGGCGAGGATCGAGGGAAACGCTGCAGGAATCAGGATGAACAGCACCATGCGCAGGCCGCCGAGCCCGTAGTTTCGGCCCGCCATGCGCTGGGTCTGGCTGACTGAGAGGAAACCGGTATACGTGTTCAGCGACACCGCCCACAGCACGGAGTGGACGATCACGAACACGATGCTGGTCGTGCCGAGCCCGAACCAGAGCAGCGCCAGCGGCAGGATGGCGATCGCCGGCAGTGGATTGAACATCGCCGTCAGCGTCGCGAGCACGTCAGTGCCGATCCGCGTCGAAACTGCGAGCGTGGTCATGACGGCCGCGATCGCGATCGCCGTCGCATAGCCGATCACCAGGATCCGCAACGATGTCGCAGCGGAGGCCGGCAGCTTGCCGACGATGACATCGGCCGACCATGCCGACAGGGTGTCGCTCAGCGAGGGGAACATCAGAGGATTGGCGATGTAGCGCGCATAGACCTCCCATATGATCGCCAGCACCAGCAGCACGAGCCCTCGCCGGATGGCGGTGACGGCCATGATGGCCTCGACGAGGCCGATCGGACGACTGATGTCGCCGATTTCGCTGATGTCGGCGGGAGTCCGCTCGATGTCGGGACGGGACAAGGACGCGCACGTGGGGATGGCGGAGTCAGCCATGGGCGGTCTCCTCGTCTCCGAACAGCATATTGTGGATATTGCGGTTGAACGCCATGAAGGCGGCATCGCCCTGATGGCCAAAGTCATACGCGGTGGCATCGAGTTCGGCACGGACCTGGCCTGGATGCGGTGTCAGCACCAGGATGCGCGAACCGAGGATGATGGCTTCCTCGATCGAGTGTGTCACGAACAGCAGGGTGAAGCGGACATCCTCCCACAGCTCCAGCAGTTCTTCCTGCATGCGGCGGCGTGTCAGGGCGTCCAGCGCGGCGAACGGCTCGTCCATCAGCAGAATGCGCGGCTCCATGGCCAGCGCCCGCGCGATCGCGACGCGCTGCTTCATGCCGCCGGACAGCATGTGGGGATGGACGTCCTGGAAGCGCTCCAGTCCAACTTTCACGGTGGCGCGCCGCGCCCGGTCGCGAATTTCCTCCTTAGGAAAGCGGCCCGAGCGGCGCATCGGAAACATCACGTTGTCGAGAACGGTGAGCCAAGGCATCAACTGATCGAATTCCTGGAACACCATCATGCGATCGGGGCCTGGTCCCACGATTGCATGGCCGTCGATGGTCATGGTGCCTTCGGTCGGGTTCATGAAGCCGGCAGCGCATTTGAGCAGGGTGGATTTCCCGCAACCGGACGGACCCAGCAGGATGAAGCGATCTTCGCGATGGACGTCGAACGATGCCCGGTAGGTCGCGGTGACGAGCCGATCGCGCGTCTTGTACTGCAGCGTGACATCTCGCACCGACAGCAGTGGCTCGGCCAATGTGATCGTAGGGTCGGGTCTTGCTTGCTCGACCGGCAGAGCTGTCATCAGCTTTCCTTTCCCTGGTTGACCGGCGTGCTGGATCGCAATCTCAGTCGCCGGGTCCGTCGCCGACCGGTGCAAAGAACACGTCTTGCCATTTGGCAGGCGCCGTCTTGATCATCCCGAGCTTGGCCATGAAGTTGGCATAAGCCATGATGCCGTGCGGTTCGGTCGACCATTTGTTGTCCCGGATCATCGCGGTCAGCGTTTCGCCGGAGATATCGAAGGGTTCTGACTTGAGGTAGATCTCGCCCGCCTTGGCCGGATTTGCCCGGATGAAGTCTTCAGCCTCGCGGATCGCCTCGACGATTCCGCGCGCGGCTTGCGGTTGGGCGTCGACAAATTTGCCCGTCGTTGCAAGCAGGCCGCTGGTGGCGGGATGGCCGAGGATCTCGTCCGATGTCGTGACGACGTGGAGCTTTGGAGTTTTCTCCAGCACCGTAATGAAGGGATCGTTGGCGAAGTAGCCGTTGATCGTGGTTGATCCACTCAGCATCATCGCGGTCGCGTCCGGGTGCGGCAGACCGACCATCATCGTATCGAAGTGCTTGATTGCGGCTTCACCCATCGCCTTCACGCCCGCCATGCGGAGCAAGATGGCTTGCGGTGAATTCAAGGCGGTGACGGCGATCCGGCTCGTCGCCGGAAAGTCCGTGACCGTCTTGATGGCGGGATCTGAGGTGTAGAGCGAATAGCGACCCATCGAAAGCGGAGTGAGGCCGCGAATGTTGTAGGACTTTCGGGTCTTCTCCCAGGCGACCAGCAGGCCCGGGGCGCCGTAGGCGCCGATCTCGATGCTGCCGCTGAGCAGGGAGTCGTTGATCGCGGGCGCCCCGCTGAGCTTCTTGATCGCGACCTTGGTGCCGACGGCCCCCTGCGCGGCAACGTTCTTGTCGAACAGTCCAAGCGCATCTGCGACGATGATCGGAAGATAGCCGATGCCGTTCTGCATCGCGATCGTGACAATGCTCGCAGCGCTCGCTCGGCGCGCGAGGAACGGGACGAGGGCGGCGGCGACACCGAGTTTCAGGACCTGACGCCTGGAAACCGTTGCCATCTCTGCCGTGTCGAAACCCGACTGTGGGGGTATCTTGCACGTTGCGTCGGCGGCATTGCTCGCCATCGCCATCTCGCTCCCTGCGGCCCGGGCGTTCTCAACGCCTCTTTTGTTCGAACGCGTCTTGCGTCCCGAACCCGATTTAGCATTTTAGAACGACGTTGCAAAACAGAAAATGAAACGTCGTTCCAATCTGCCGGTCGATGCACAAGTTCCAATGCAATTTGGGAATTACGTTAGAGCGTGACCCGGAAAAGTGTGGAGCGGTTTTCCCTCGCGACAAACGCGGAACGCGTTTGCGCGGAGATCATGCTCAAACAATCTCATCGCGCTTTAGGTCTGGAGCGCGCCGCCGAGCGCCGCGGAAAGCACTTCGGCCTCGTCGCGCAGCGCTTTTCGTGCTTCATCAGCCCGCTTCCGGGTCCAGCGCGATGCCGGACCCGTGATGGCAAGCGCGCCGAGTAGGCGCCCGCCGGCGCCGAACACCGGCATGGCCAGTGACGCGACGTGCGGATCGGTCACGCCGCTGGTATAGATCGGAACCTCGATGACCGATGAGGGTTTCCCGCGGGCCGGATCGAACTTCTGCAGCACTTGCGCGATGGAGGACTTGTCCATCGGGCGCAGGTCGCCCGGACGGACGTGCATGCGCAGGGGGAATGGCGAATCGAGCCGAAAGAGGCAGAGCCGCTGGTCGCCCCGTCGGATATAGAACGACGCGGTCTCGCTGGAGATGGCCACGAGTTTTTCCAGGGCGGGCATCACGTGGGCCTCGAGTGCGAATGACGAGAGGTAGACCGAACCCAGGCGGGCAATCTCCGTCCCCAGCCGGTAGCGCCCATCCGGAATCCGCTCGATCAGGCCGAACCGCTCGAGCGATACGCACAGCCGCATGATGGTGCTTTTGACCAGGCCCGTTCGTTGTGCGAGTTCGGTCAGTTCGAGCGCATCGTCGCCGCGCTTGAACGCCGTCAGGACGGTCAGGAGGCGATCGGCCGAAGCGACGCCTGAGACTTTCGGACGGGCGCGGACTTTTCGATCCATCATGTGAAGCACGTGGTATTCCGGTTGGCTCAACGCCGATGCGCGTACATCGGAGCGCCGGCGACGTCGAGCGTGGCACGCAGAATGGAGCCGGTCTGCGATTCCGTGATGAACAGATCATGCCCGGATGGGCCGCCGAACGCCAGATTTGTCGTTGAAATGCCCGCACAGGAAACGATCCGCCGCAGCGGCTCGGCGGTCCTCGACAGGTGCCAGACCGATCCAAAGCCGGTATGGGCGACCAGCAGGCCGCCATTTTCGTCGAGGGCAAGGCCGTCGGGGCCGCCAAGGCCCCCGTGAAGCTGGGCAAAGACGCCGACCTTCGTGGTGAGGCCGCTGCGTCCCAGCGGAATTCGCCAGACCTGCTGGGCACGAGTAACGGCGATCAGAACGTGCGTCATCTCGGGATCGATGACGATGCCGTTGGGGCTTGGGACGGTGTTGAGCAGGCAGGACAATTGCCCGGCGGCGGTCAGGCGGTAGACGCGTCCCGTTGGGTCGTGCAGGCCGGTCTGGCCCTGATCGGTGAAGTACAGGTCGCCGTTCGGCGCGAACACCAGGTCGTTGACACCCTTGAAGCCTTCCGATGCCGCCGTTTCCAGGAACGGCGTAATGGCGCCCGAGGAGGGATCGAGCAGCACGATGCCGCGCTTGTAGTCGGTGATGAAGATGCGGCCGTCGCTGTGGATCTTCAGCCCGTTGGGCCAGCCGTCATACTCCGTGATCAGCTCCCAATCGCCGCCGGTGGAGATGCGGAATACTCTGCCGAAGGGGATGTCAGTGACGTAGAGCCGTCCCTCGCGATCGAAGGACGGCCCTTCCAGGAAGCTGTCGATGGCGAGGCCGCCGCGATTGGCGTCGGCCCAGGCCGTGTTGCGGCGCTTCCGGAAGCGATCGGGCAGGCGCGTGAACACGTCCGTGTCGAGGTGGGGCGGTGGTGCAAAGAACATCAGCTTCGACCTCCTTGTTGTTAGAGTTCGAGATCCACGGCGGGAAGACCATAGGTTCGCACCGCCGTGCCGCAGAACAGTTCGTGCCGTTCCGACGGCGTCAACTCCCTCGTCATCACCTTGAATGCATTCCAGAGCGACACATAGCTGACCATGCCCTTGTCGACCGGGAAATTGCTCTCGAACATGCAGCGCGAGGGTCCGAACAGTTCAATCGCGGTCATTACATAGGGGGCCCATGCCTGGGCGAGCGCGGTCGATGATGGTGGCTCGGGCTGCTCGTGAAAATCAAATCCACCGATGCGCATTGCAAGTCCGCCGAGCTTGACGATGACGTTGGGAAGCTCGGCGAGCAGCTTCAGGTCCGCGGACCATTCCGCAAACACCCCTTCGCGGCGATTCCGATAACGGCCGATCCCCAGCGGACCTCCGAGATGGTCGAGCACGATCAGGGTATCGGGACAGGACCGCGCCAGCTCGGCGAACTCGGCGAGCTGGGTATGATAGGCCCACACGTCCAGGGTCAGGCGATATGAGGGCAGGCGGCATGCGCCCGCCATGAACTGTGGATGCGTGAGCAGGCCAGGTTTCGGCGGTACCGGATTTGAGACGATGTCGGCATCGGCATGCCAGGCGGTTTGGTTGCGGATGCCGCGAAACCGGTCGCCGCCGGCCCGACACAACACATCCAGCACGGCGTCGACGCGGTCCCCCAGCATCAAATCGGCAAAGCCGACGATGGCGGCGCAGGCCCGGACGCGGCCATACAACCCGCAGGCCGCCTGTGCGGCAATACCGTTGGCGAATTCTACCTCGCCTATGGGTTGGAGGTCCGCTGGCAGGCCCGCGCGATACATCGATCGGCTCTGGACGAAGACGGTGGCGCGGATGTCGTGCCCGCTTCGCGTGTCCGCCAGCAACTCGTCGAACAGATATCGCTGCCCCGGCCGGTCCCATAGATGGTGATGGGCATCGACGATCGGTAACTCAGGCTCGATGGCCTGTTCTCGGCAGAGCGCCAGCCAGTCCGGTCGCACCGGAACGTGCGGCGCTGCCGCCGTGCTCACGACTCGATCTCGCATCCCAGCCGCTTGAGGGCGGCATCGATCCAGCTGCGATCACTGCGACCTTCGGCGATCGCAACCATTTGATTTTCTTCGGCCGCGTGCTTGGCGGCAGCGGCCGCATGGATCGTTTCCGTGTGGTCGAAGGGCACGCAGAGCAGCCCGTCATTGTCGCCGATCACGAGGTCGCCCGGCTCGATCACCATGCCGTCGATGGCAATCGGGACGTTGATTTCACCAGGACCGTCCTTGTACGGGCCGCGATGGCTGATACCGGCTGCGAACATCGGAAAATCATGCTCGGCAATCCAGGCGGAGTCGCGCACGGCGCCGTTGATGACGAAGCCGGCGAGTCCACGTTTTTGAGCGTGCGAGATCATCATTTCGCCGATCAGCGCATTGGTGAGATCGCCGCCGCCGTCAACCACGATCACGTCGCCTGGTGCCGCGATGTCGATCGCCTTGTGGATCATCAGGTTGTCGCCCGGCCGGGTCTTCACGGTCACGGCGGGTCCGGTCATCACGCCGCTGCGATGCAGCGGTCGCAGGCGCGACCCACCGGCCGTCATGCGTGACATGGAGTCGCTGATATTGGCGACAGGTATGGTGCGGAACCGCTCGACGACGTCGGCACTCACGGCGCGGCGACGCTTCAAAATCCGAAATCCAATCATGAGCTTATCCTCCCTTTATGTTGAGCGCGGCTCCAAGGAATTGGATTTCTCGCGCCTCCGCGTGCCCCGTTGACTCGCGAACGCGAGCCGGGTAGCTAATTTGAAACGGCGTTTCAAAAATAACATTTGGAGGAAAGATGCAAGCCTTCTTTTCGCGGCGGGCGTTGATGGGCGGAGCCGCCATGGTCGCGGCGGCGGGCTGGACATCCGCAAGGGCCGCCGGCGCCAAAGCGGTCACCATCGCAATTCAATATGGCTACGCCTATTTGCCGGTCATCATCGCCGACCGGCAGGGACTCTTTGCGAAGCATATTGCGGCTGCGAGGGCCGTCGACGTCACGGTGAAGATCCAGAAGATCAGCGGCGCACCCGCGATCAACGACGCTCTGATCAGCGGTTCCATCGATATCGGCGCCTACGGCCTGCCGGGCATGCTGATCGCGGCGGAAAAGACCCGCAGCTCGATCGACATTCGCGGTCTGGCGGCGCTCGTTGCCGGCGACAACGGGCTTTACACCAACAAGCCCGAGGTCAAATCGCTTGCCGACTTCAAGTCGACCGACCGCATCGCCGTCACCTCGACGACCGGGCAACAGGGCCTGCTGATGCGAATGGCGGCCGAGAAGGCTTTTGGCGAAGGGCAGGCCCGGCGCCTTGACACCATGATGATCCAATTGCCCCATCCCGATGCGACTGCCGGCCTTGTCACCGGCGGCACCATCAGCGGCTATGCAGCGCCGCATCCCTATAGCGACATCGTCGAGAAGAGTCCGTCGGTTCATCGGCTGTTCTTTTTCTCGGAGTATCTGGGCGAGAAGGTCACGAGCGGCTTGCTCGCGACCACGGGCGGATTCGTGAAGAAGAACCCGGAGGTCGCCGCGGCCATCGTCGCGGCAATCGACGAGGCCGGTGCATTCATCAAAGCCAATCCACGGCAGGCTGCCGAGATATCGCTCGACGCGGAGAAGACATCGCTCTCCCTCGACGAAACCGAACTGATGCTGAAGTCTGTTACGGGCGAATGGGGCGTGCAGCCGCAGGGCGTGATGAGCTTCGGAACATTCATGGCCAGGGCAGGGCTTTTGAAAGCGGCGCCGACCAAGTGGCAGGACGTTTTCTTTCCACCTGTCTCGGGAGGAAGCGGGAGCTGAGCGGCCGCGGGGGGCGACTCATGGGGCCCCCGTACGGAAGACTGTCGTCGTGCATCTTAACCGTGGGGCGGCGGAGTCGCTCAGATAAGAAATCGGGGACAAGAGGCGCTCATGGCCATTGATTGCGACCCCTATCCGAACACGAGAGACGTCGACAAGCATGGGCAAACGCGACGGAGCGTGATCCTGGCGGCTTTGTTGTCGCCGATCGCGCTGGCCGCTAACGCCGAGCCGAACTGGCCTTCAAAGCTGATAACCTACGTCGTCCCTTATCCTCCTGGAGGGACGACCGACATCCTCGCGCGCACGACGGCGCAGGGACTCTCGGACATTTTCGGTGTTCCCGTCATCGTGGAAAACAAGCCGGGTGCCACGGGCACAATTGGTGGAGCCTTCGTTGCCCGCGCGGCGCCGGACGGTTACACGCTGCTGGGTACTTCCATCGGGCCTCAGACCATTGTGCCGCATCTGATGCGTCAGCTCCCGTACGAGCCGAGCAAGGCGTACGAGCCGATCGTGCTGGTCGGCACGGTCGCTCACCTGCTCGTGGTCCCGGCGAGCAGTCCATATCTCTCGGTGCAGGACATTGTCGCGGCAGCCAAGGAAAAGCCCGACCTGATCTCGTTCGCATCGGGAGGGATCGGAACAATCCTCCAGATGCAGGGAGAATTTCTACGCTTGCAAGCGAGCGTGAATATGCTCCACGTACCTTACAAGGGCGACGCGCCGGCCATGCAGGACGTCATGGGAGGGCAGGTCACTTTCGCCTTCCTTCCCGTTTCAGCTGCGTTGCCGCAGGTGCAGGCGGGCGCACTCAGGGCCCTTGCCGTGACGTCGGCGCATCGGCTGCAAGATTTGCCCAAGGTCCCGATCATGACCGAGTTGGGTTTCAAGGACTTCGTCGTTGAACAATGGCAGGGAATCTACGCGCCGGCCGGTACGCCGGCGGCCATCGTGCAACGATTGAACGAGGCGATCAACCGCATCTTGAAAGAACCCGCCGTCATGTCACGCTTCGACAAGCTCGGCGTGACGATTGTCGGCGGCGCGCCTGACGTGCTCGCGCGGCAGCAGGCTGCAGATTATGAGCGGTGGGGCCAAGTCATCAAAGCCGCCAACATCAAGCTCGAATGAAGGCTTGCTGATGCCCATTCATCATGAAGATATTATCGCCAGCCCGCAGGTATCGCGGTTGCCGGTCGAGCCGCAATTGTGTGTCATCAACGTTCGTAAAGCCGTATCGCTCATCGGGAGCACCGTCGGATTGTTGTTGCTGCTCCGCCTATCGCGACACAGCCCCAAATCTCGAGTTTCAGGACTTGATCGACAAAATCCTTTGCGACAGTCCGATGCCGTGAAACTTCCTGAAGATGTCGTCGAGCCGACCGTTCGCGAGATTGGTCCGAACCCAGTCGTTGACGAAGTCCTCGAGCGAAGTATCGTCTTTGCGCATACCGATGCCGACGTCGAACTCTGCAATGGTGAATTTCGGCTCGATCTGTCTTGCCGGATTCTGTTTGGCGACCTGTACGATGACCGCTGGTTCCTGCACGACAATGTCCACTTGTCCGCCGGCGAAGGCCGTCTGGTCAGGGCATTGGGCCGGCGGGGAAGGTCACGGTAACGGACAGGCCGCAGCCGTCGATATTGTCCGCCAGTTCGATCGCGCCGCGACACTGTCGCAGCAAGGTTCGGACGATGGATAGCCCGAGCCCGGAACCAGCCGGACGATCGGCCGCTGGAACACGATAAAAGCGGTCGAATACCCTTTCCCGATGCTCGACGACTATGCCGGGCCCGTCGTCGGCGATCTTCACCGCATATCCGTCGCTGAGTGCGAGCACGCTGACGACGACCGAACCGCCTTCTCGATTGTACCTGATCGCGTTGTCGATCAGGTTGGTCAGTATGTCGTGCAGTATTGAGGAATCTATGCTGACGAGCGCGCATTCAACGGCGGGATCAAATGCCAGATCGACGTTCTTTGCTGCCGCAAATGGCGCCATCATTCCAACTGCCTCGCTCGCGCTTGCAACGAGATTGGCTGGCGTGGCATGAACGCCGGGTTCAGTGACAGCGGCCTGCTCGGCGCGGGCCATCGCGATGAGCTGGGCGACCAGCCGATCGAGATGTTTGGTAGATCGTTCGATCTCGGCTATCGTGTCGACGTTGTCCGGCAAGTGTCCCCCATCACGTTGCAGCAGCGCCAAATGGACTCGCAGTGACGCGAGCGGCGTCTTCATCTGGTGCGACGCGTCGGCTATGAAATCACGGATCAGTTGGATCGCGGCCTCGAGCCGCGCGAAGAGCTCATTCATTGCCCGAACGGGCGGATGCGCCTCATGGGGAATGTTCTCGAGCTCCAGCCGGCGGAGACCTGTTCCGGCGCCGAATTGCCGGGAGTCGATCTCACGTCCGAGATCCACAAGCGGCGCAAGTCCGCGACGGACCGCAAACCATCCCAGCGCCGCGGCGGTCGCGATGATACCGATTTCCAGCACGATGAGAGGGAGGAGAAGCTCGCGTTTCGCCGCGGTCCGCGCCTTCGTTGTCTCGGCAACTTGGACCAGGACCGGCGATGGCTTGCCATAGGTGGCCTGAGTCGTGGCCGCAACGCGAACCGATGCGCCTTTGTAGTGAGCATCGAAATGCTTGATGGTGCCGACCGGGATGGTGGCCGGATCAGCCCGCGGCAAGTCCTGGTAGCCGGTGACTGGCGTCTGCTCGTACGAAACGCTGTAGTAGACGCTGTCGTTAGCTCGCGTTTCGAGCATTCCAAGAGCGACTTGTGGAAGATCGACGGAGATCTCTCCGTCTTCCACGGCAATCCGCTCGGCGATGGCTTTCACCGAGCCGTCGAGTACACGGTCGTAGGCCGTTTCGATGGTCTGATTGATGAGCACTAGGCCGGCAAGAGCAAGGGCAGCAGCCAACGCGCTGGTTGGAATAAGCAGGTTGAGCAGAAGCGCGCGGCGCAGCGACGGTGCGCGTTTCGGTGTCACCTGTCCTCCATGAGATAGCCGAGACCTCGGACCGTCTTGATCATGGGGCCGTCGGGAGCAAGTTTCTGCCGCAACCGAGCGATGTAGAGTTCAATCGCGTTCGGGGCTACGGGCTCGTCGAAGCCGAAGACCTCGGAAATCAGGCGATCCTTCCGCACGAGCCGGCCGGCATGTGACATCAGGATTTCGAGTACGGTGACTTCACGCCGGCGCAGAACCAGTGGCTTGCCGGCCAGCGTCGCCGTTGCACAAGAGGTCTCGAGCATCAGGGCCCCGCATTTCAGGACCGGATCGAGACGACCCTTGCCGCGCCGCACCAATGCCTTGACCCGCGCCTCGAACTCGTCGAGGTCGAACGGCTTGGTGAGATAGTCGTCGGCCCCGAGATTGAAGCACCTGACCTTGTCCTTGATTTCCCCGAGCGCGGTGAGAATCAGAATCGGCACTTCGCAGCCATTGCTGCGCAGCCTGCGAAGCACCTCCTGCCCCGGCAAATCCGGCAGGCCAAGATCGAGTATGATGAGCGAATATGCCTCGGACGGGGCAATCTCGATGGCCCCCGAACCGCTCGCCTCGTGATCGACGGCGACGCCGCTTTGCGTCAGGGCCTTCTTGAGGCCCTTCACCAGCGACATGTCATCCTCAACGATCAGGATACGCAAGACGACGAACCTCGGGCAGGGGTGGGGGGCGTTGCCAAGTGGCACAATGTAAGTTCAGATGCATCCCGAGGTCAAAAGATTGCGCACCATCGATGAGAACACGCCATCACGCGTCGCCGCTAGACCGTCTGCTCGTCGGCCTCCGGGTGTCTGCGGCATGGTTCCTGCTGTGCGCCGCAGCTCTCGCCGGGGATACCGGCTCGGACGGAAAGGTTGGCTCCGGCGATACGCGGGCCCGTCTGGTGGTCAAGGCTACCACCGACGTCGCAGAGGCGAGCGAGCTCGTTGCCGAGTTCATGAAGCTCAATCCCGAAGTTCGCGTTCAGTACTCCAAGATCTCGTCCACCGAGCTGTACGACGAGATCGCGAAGCCTTCCGGGCAGGTTGTCGATGTCGCCTGGAGCTCAGCGATGGATCTCCAGATCAAGCTTGCCAATGACGGATATGCGTCCGAATACCGTTCCACGGAGATCGAGGGCATCCCGGGTTGGGCCCGATGGAAGGATCGCGCTTACGGCATTACGGCCGAGCCGGTTGTGATCGTCTTCAACAAGCGGTTGCTTCGAGGCAACCTGGTGCCGAAGGACCACGCAGAACTGTCGCGTCTGCTGATAGATCATCCGGCGGTGTTCCACGGGAAGATCGCGACCTACGATCCCGAACTCAGCGGAACGGGCCTGCTGTTCTTGAGCCAGGACGTGCGCGTCACCGCCGAGACATGGAAGCTCGTGACGACGATGGGGCAGTCGGGGGTCAAGCTCTACACCTCATCTGCAGCGATGATCGATCGCGTGAGTGCCGGCGAGCTCGTCTTGGCCTATAACGTCCTCGGCTCATACGCGCTTGAGCGCGCCAAGCGTGAGCCGGACCTGGGTGTCATCTTTCCGAGCGATTACACGCTGCTGTTGTCACGAATTGCGCTCATCCCGCGATCTGCGGAGCAGCCCGAACTGGCCAGGCGCTTCGTCGATTTCCTGTTGTCGCGCGCCGGCCAGACATTGTTGGCCCGACATTCCCTTGGATCGGTTCGTGAGGACATGAAGCCGGCGATTCCGGGCTTCGTGGATGCAGAAAAAGCCCTTCGGCCGATAGCATTGAGCATCGACCTGCTGACATATCAGGACCAGGCAAAGCGCCGTCGATTCCTCAGGGATTGGAAAGGCGCGCTGAGCGAGCATTGAGCGGGCGGCCCTGCGTGACAGGTTGCTGACAGGTTCGGCGACATATCCTGCCCTCAACAAGAAGACACGGAAAACCTTCGCACCGCGCCCACGATTGTGGAGCGTGGGCGAACGACTACTCCTTGCGAACATAAAAACATTGGGAGGAATACGAGCATGTCAGCGCAGGACGCAGACGGTATCGTTCCGCATCGCGGGAGAGAAGCGGGATCGGAACATCTTAACTCGGCGAATGCCGTGAGCCGGTTCTGGCCCGAAGGATGGTGGCGGCTGACGGACATCCGGATCGGGATCATCCCGATTCCGATTTATCTCCTTCTCATCGTTCTCGTCGGTGCGCTGGTCTATACTGGCGAGATCAAGTCGGACGGACCGACCATGATCGCGGTGCTTGTGCTTGGCGGCTTCACCTGCGCCGAGATCGGCAAGCGATTGCCGGTGCTGCGCAGCATAGGCGCCGGCGCAATCTTCGCCACCTTCATTCCCTCGGCGCTGGCGTTCTATCACTGGATCCCGCCGCAGGTCGAGAAGTCGATCATCGACTTCACCAAGTCGACCAACTTCCTCTACCTCTTCATCGCCTCGATCATCGTCGGCAGTATCTTCGCGATGGATCGCGAGGTCCTGATCCGCGGCTTCCTGAAGATCTTCATACCGCTCGTCGTCGGCTCGATCGCCGCGGCGATCGTCGGTACCGTGGTCGGCACCGCGCTCGGCCTCGGAGCAAAACACACCTTCTTCTATGTCGTGGTGCCGATCATGGCCGGCGGCGTCGGCGAGGGCGCCATCCCGCTGTCGATCGGCTATGCTGCATTGACCGGCGTGCCGCAGGGCGAGGTGTTCGCCGAGGTCCTTCCGCCGGTGATGCTGGGCAGCCTGACCGCGATCCTGCTGTCCGGCGCGCTCAACTTCGTCGGCAAGAAATATCCGCATCTGACCGGCGAAGGCCGGCTGCAGCCGCATGGCGAGGACGAGCTCGACGTCCACGCCGTGCACGAGGAAGGCGGCAACGAGCAGGGCGTCGGACATGTCGGCGTCAGCACGATCGCAGCCGCAGGCTTGACCGCGATCACACTCTATCTGCTCGGCGTTCTCTGTCATCACCTGTTCGGATTGCCGGCGCCGGTGGCGATGCTGTTCCTGGCAGTGCTCGCCAAGCTCAGCCGCGCGGTATCCCCGGAGCTGCAGCAGGGCGGAATGGTGGTCTACGAATTCGTCCGCACCAACATGACCTATCCGCTGCTGTTCGCGATCGGTGTCGCCCTGACGCCATGGGACAAGCTGGTCGCGGCGTTCCACTTCGCCAACATCATCACCATCGCGTCGACGGTGGTCACGATCATGGCGACCGGCTTTGCCGTCGGTCGCTTCATGAACATGTACCCGATCGAGACCGCGATCGTGAACGCCTGCCACAGCGGTCAAGGCGGCACCGGCGACGTCGCGATCCTCACCGCCGCAAACCGCATGCAGTTGATGCCGTTCGCGCAGATCGCGACCCGCATCGGCGGCGCGGTCACCGTCACCTTGGTGCTGATCATCATGGGCTACATGAAATGATCGCGCAGCCGAGCATTGCAGGGGTCTCCCTTAAAAATCATCCGCGCAAGAGGATCGACCGTCCATGAGCAGTCTCGACAGTTTTAAATGCCGCATGACACTGGTCGTCGGCGGGCAGGCCTACACCTATTTCTCGCTGCCGGACGCCGAGAAGAACGGCCTTGCCGGCATCTCTCGCCTGCCGTTCTCGCTGAAGGTGCTGCTGGAGAATCTGCTGCGGTTCGAGGACGGCCAGTCGGTGACGCGCGCCAACATCGAGGCGCTCGCGCGCTGGACCGAAGACCGCGGATCAGCCGGGGCCGAGATCGGCTTTCGGCCGGCACGCGTGCTGATGCAGGATTTCACCGGCGTCCCCGCCGTGGTCGATCTCGCGGCGATGCGTGACGGCATGGAGAAGCTCGGCGGCGATCCCGCGAAGATCAATCCGTTGGTGCCGGTCGACCTCGTGATCGACCATTCCGTCGTGGTCGATCATTTCGGCAATGCGCAGGCGCTGCATGACAACGTCACCCGCGAATATGAGCAGAACGGTGAGCGCTACAATTTCCTGAAATGGGGACAGGGTGCGTTCGCCAATTTCCGCGTGGTGCCGCCCGGTACCGGCATCTGCCATCAGGTCAATCTCGAATATCTGGCGCAGACGGTGTGGACCGCCGAGCGCGACGGCAAGACCTTCGCCTATCCGGACACGCTGGTCGGCACCGACAGCCACACCACCATGGCCAATGGTTTGGCCGTGCTCGGCTGGGGTGTCGGCGGCATCGAGGCCGAAGCCGCGATGCTCGGCCAGCCGCTGTCGATGCTGGTGCCGCAGGTGATCGGTTTCAAGCTGTCCGGCAAGCTCCGCGAGGGCGTACTGGCGACCGACCTCGTGCTCACCGTCACTCAGATGCTGCGCAAGAAGGGCGTGGTCGGCAAATTCGTGGAGTTCTACGGGCCCGGCCTCGATCACATGACCTTGGCCGACCGCGCCACCATTTCCAACATGGCGCCGGAATATGGCGCAACATGCGGCTTCTTCCCGGTCGACCGGGAGACGCTGAACTATCTCAATCTCTCCGGCCGCGCGAGCGACCGCATCGCACTGGTGGAGGCCTATGCCAAGGCGCAGGGCCTGTTCCGGACGCCAGGCATGGCGGATCCGGTGTTCACCGACACGCTGGAGCTCAATCTCGAAGAGGTCGTGCCCTCGCTCGCAGGACCGAAGCGCCCCGAGGGCCGGCTTGGCCTGTCCGTCGCCAAAACGAACTTCGTCACCGCGCTCGAGGGCGAGTACAGCAAGCAGGGCCAGGCCGAAAGGCAGTTCGCCGTCGAAGGCAAGGATTTCAAGCTCGGCCACGGCCATGTCGTCATCGCGGCGATCACCTCCTGCACCAATACCTCCAACCCGTCGGTGCTGATCGGCGCCGGGCTTCTGGCGCGCAATGCGGTGCGCAAGGGCCTCACCGTGAAGCCCTGGGTCAAGACCTCGCTCGCGCCGGGCTCGCAGGTGGTGGCGGAGTATCTTGCGAAGTCCGGACTGCAGGCGGACCTCGACGCTCTCGGCTTCTATCTCGTGGGCTTCGGCTGCACGACCTGTATCGGCAATTCCGGGCCGCTGCAGAAGGAGATTTCCAAATCGATTAACGACAATGGTGTGATCGGCGCAGCCGTGCTCTCCGGCAACCGCAACTTCGAAGGCCGCATCTCGCCTGACGTGCAGGCAAACTATCTCGCATCGCCACCGCTCGTGGTGGCCTACGCGCTCGCCGGCTCCCTCCAGGTCGATCTCGTCAATGAGCCCCTCGGCAAGAACCCTGACGGCCTGCCTGTTTACCTCGAGGACATCTGGCCGTCGAATGCCGAGATCGAACAGTTCATCCGCGACAATGTCACGCGTACGATGTTCGAGACCAAGTATGCCGACGTGTTCGAGGGCGATGCCAACTGGAAGGCGGTCAAGGTCGCGACCGACCTGACCTACCGCTGGAACATGTCGTCGACCTACGTGCAGAACCCGCCTTACTTTGAAGGCATCACCATGAAGCCCGCGCCGACCGGCGACATCGTCGGCGCGCGCATCCTCGGTCTGTTCGGCGACAAGATCACGACCGACCACATCTCGCCGGCGGGCTCGATCAAGCTATCGTCGCCGGCAGGAGAGTTCCTGCGCGGCCGCCAGGTCCGGCAGGAGGATTTCAATCAATACGGCACGCGGCGCGGCAATCACGAGGTGATGGTGCGCGGCACCTTCGCCAACATCCGCATCAAGAATTTTGCCGTGACGGGCGAGGGTGGCGCGACGCCGGAAGGCGGCTGGGCCGTGCATCAGCCGTCCGGCGAGCGGATGTCGATCTTCGATGCGGCGATGCGCTACGAGCGTGACAAGGTCCCGCTGGTCGTGTTCGCCGGCGTCGAATATGGCAACGGCTCCTCGCGCGACTGGGCGGCAAAGGGTACCAAACTGCTTGGCGTCCGTGCGGTGATCGCGCAAAGCTTCGAGCGCATCCATCGCTCCAACCTGGTGGGCATGGGCATCCTGCCGTTTGTCTTTGATGAAGGCACGTCATGGAAGAGCCTCGGCCTGACCGGCGCCGAGCAGGTCTCGATCAAGGGCCTCACCGACATCACACCGGGCCAGCGCATCACGATCGACATCGCGATGGCGGACGGCACGGCGAAGCAGGTCCCGCTGACCTGCCGCATCGATACGCTCGACGAGCTCAACTACTACAAGCACGGCGGCATCCTGCCTTACGTGCTGCGCCAGCTTGCGGCGTGACGTGCCGCCGGTCTCTCAGGCAAGATCAAGACAGAGGAAATGAAGATGGCAGGCAAAATTCCGGCGACATTGATACCCGGTGACGGGATCGGTCCCGAGATCACGGCAGCGGTGACGCGCATTCTCGATGCGCTGGGTTCGCCGTTCGAGTGGGACGTGCAGCAGGGCGGCATGGCCGGGATCGAGAGCGCCGGCGATCCGCTGCCGGGAGCTCTGGTCGACAGCATCCGCCGCACCAAGCTTGCATTGAAGGGGCCGTTGACGACGCCGGTGGGTGGCGGCTTCCGCTCGGTCAACGTCCGCCTGCGCGAGGAGTTCGGGCTGTACGCCAATCTGCGTCCAGTGAAGACGATGGTGCCCGGCGGTCGCTACGAGGACATCGACCTCGTCCTGATCCGCGAGAACATCGAAGGCCTCTATGTGGCGTTCGAGCACTTCATCGCCGTCGGTGACGATCCGCACGCGGTTGCGATCTCCTCGGGCGTCAACACGCACGCGGAGGCACGGCGCATCGTCCGCTTCGCGTTTGAATACGCGCTCGCGCACGGCCGCAAGAAGGTCACCGTGGTGCACAAGGCCAACGTGCTGAAGGCGCTGACCGGGCTGTTCCTGCAAGCCGGCCGCGAGATCGCCAAAGAATATGAGGGGCGGATCGCGATGGATGACCGCATTGTCGATGCCTGCGCCATGCAGCTCGTGATGAACCCGTGGCAGTTCGACGTCATCGTCACGACCAATCTGTTCGGCGATATCCTGTCCGATCAGATGTCTGGCCTCGTCGGCGGGCTGGGCATGGCGCCCGGCGCCAATATTGGCGAGAAGGCCGCGATCTTCGAGGCGGTGCACGGCTCGGCACCTGATATCGCCGGGAAGGGGATTGCCAATCCGCTCGCTCTGCTGCTCGCGGCCGGGTTGATGCTCAAGCACGTCGCCAGGGACGATCTTGCGACGCGGCTCCGCGCGGCGATCGAGCAGACGCTGCAGGTCGACAATGTTCGCACCGCCGATCTCGGCGGCAAGGTCTCGACGGCGGATTTTGCGGGCGCGGTGATCAAGCGCCTGGCGACCTGATTCTGCAAAGGCGGGGAATGGAATGTGGTGAAGCGCTCTGAGCCATTGATCGTCACGGGAGCATGAGGCGGCCGTTCGGATCGCTGGTCACCAGGCCAGCACATCTCCGATCGGTGGGTTATCAGGCGAACTCCCGGCCCGGCAGTCTCGCTATCTGAGACGGAAGGCCTTCGAGCTTTATGACGGTCCACCCTGCAATTGGCAGGACTGTCGTCCCGCATCGTATAGTTCGGCAGGAAACAAGAAACTGAAAGCCGATGGAAGAGAAGCCTGGCGCGATTACGTGGTGCACTGCGGTGCTCGGCAACAAGGAGAGGAAGATGACGAAGGGCTCTGACCTGTTGGTCGCAGCATTGGAACATGAGGGCGTGGACCGGATTTTCGGCGTGCCGGGGGAGGAGAATCTCGACGTCGTCGAGTCGCTCCGCAATTCGAAGATCCAGCTGATCTTGACCCGCCATGAGCAGGCGGCGGCGTTCATGGCGGCGACGCATGGCCGGCTGACGGGACGGCCCGGCGTGTGCATCTCGACGCTCGGTCCGGGCGCGCTGAACTTCTCGACCGGCGCGGCCTATGCGCATCTTGGCGCGATGCCGATGGTGATGATCACCGGCCAGAAGGCGATCATGAGCAGCCGTCAGGCGCGCTTCCAGATCGTCGACGTGGTCGCGTCGATGAAGCCGCTCACAAAACTGTCCCGGCAGATCGTCAGCGCCGCCAGCATTCCGACATTGGTGCGCGATGCCTTCCGTGTCGCGATGGAGGAGCGTCCGGGCCCGGTCCTGCTCGAGCTCCCTGAGGACATCGCTGGCGACGAGGTCGAGCCGGTGCCGATGGTGCCGATCCACCCGATCGAGATTCCGGTGGCGCATCGCGCAGCCCTGGACCGCGCGGCCGAGATGATCCTGACAGCGAAGAAGCCGCTGATCATGCTGGCCGCGGCCGCCAGCCGGCCCCGCTCGACCTTCGGCATCGCCGGCTTCGTGCGGCGGACCGGGATTCCCTTCTTCACGACCCAGATGGGCAAGGGCACCGTGCCCGGTGGCACCAGCCTTTACATGGGCACGGCTGCGCTGTCCGAACGCGACTATGTGCATGAGGCGATCGACCAGGCCGATCTGATCATCGCCATCGGCCACGACACCGTGGAGAAGCCGCCCTTCATCATGGGCCCGAAGGGGCCGCAGGTGATCCATGTCAGCTATACGCCGGCAACGGTGGAACAAGTGTATTTCCCGCATGCCGAGGTGGTGGGCGACGTCGGCCCGAGCCTCGAGCTGCTCGCCGATCGGCTCGAAGGCCGGCTGCCGAACGCCAGGGCGCTGCTGCCGCTGCGCGAAGGCATTCTCGGCCGGATCTCCGACCGCGCCACGGAAAGCCGCTGGCCGGTGACGCCGCAGCGGCTGGTGCACGACATCCGCCAGGTGATCCCCGAGAACGGCATCGTCGCGCTCGACAACGGCATGTACAAGATCTGGTTCGCGCGCAATTACCGGACCTATGTCGCCAACACGCTGCTGCTCGACAACGCGCTCGCCACCATGGGCGCCGGCCTGCCGTCGGCGATGATGGCGGCGATGCTCTATCCGGACCGCCGGGTGATGGCGATCTGCGGCGACGGCGGCTTCATGATGAACAGCCAGGAGCTGGAGACCGCGGTCCGCCTCAAGCTCAACCTGGTCGTGCTGATCCTCAACGACGGTGCCTACGGCATGATCCGCTGGAAGCAGGCGGTCGACAATTTCCCGGACTTCGGCCTCTCCTTTGGCAATCCCGACTTCGTCCGCTATGCGGAGTCCTACGGCGCCAAGGGCTCGCGCGTCACCTCGGTGGACGGGCTGCTGCCGACGCTGGAAGCGGCCTTCAAGGGCGGCGGCGTCCATCTCGTCGATGTGGCCATCGACTATTCCGAGAACACGCGCGTGCTGGTCGATGAGCTGCGCAACCGCAAGCTCGGCGTCGAGCCGTCCTGACGAGAGAATGATGCTACAGGTTGTACAAGCGTTCGACCGGGTCGCCTTTGCCGAGGTCCCGGTCGACGATGTCGAGGCAATGGAAGCCAAGCTTGGGGCCGCGCTGCGCGTCCTCGGCGATCGCGACGGCTGGTTGGCGCCGCATGCGCGCATTGCGGTGCTGCGGCGGGCTGCCGGTCTTCTGGACGGACGGCGGGACCAATTCGCGCGCCAGATCGCGCGCGAAGGCGGCAAGCCGCTGACGGACGCGATCATCGAGGTGACGCGGGCCATCGACGGCCTGCACTGCGCCGCCGACGAGCTCCGGGCCTTTGCCGGGCGCGAGATCCCGATGGGACTGACGGCGGCCTCCGCCAAGCGCTGGGCCTTCACGACGCGCGAGCCGATCGGTGTCGTGTTCGCGATCTCCGCCTTCAACCATCCGCTCAATCTGATCGTGCACCAGGTGGCGCCGGCGGTCGCGGTCGGCTGTCCCGTCATCGTCAAGCCGGCGAGCGCGACGCCGCTGAGCTGCCGTGATTTCGTCGCGCTGCTGCATGAGGCCGGCCTGCCGGAGGCCTGGTGCCAGACCTTCATGCCGCGCGGCAACGCGCTTGCCGAACAGCTCGCCTGCGATCCCCGCATCAGCTTCCTGAGCTTCATCGGCTCGGCCAGCGTCGGCTGGCGGCTGCACGGCAAGCTCGCGCATGGCACCCGTTCGGCGCTCGAGCATGGCGGCGTGGCACCCGCGATCGTCGATCGCAGTGCCGATCTCGATCGCATCATCGAGCCGCTGGTGAAGGGCGGCTTCTACCATGCCGGCCAGGTCTGCGTGTCGACCCAGCGCATCTTCGTGCACGAAGCCATCTTCAAGACCTTCACCGAGCGCCTGGTCGCCCGTGTCGCCAAGCTGCGGACCGGCGATCCGACCTTGCTGGAGACCGAGGTCGGGCCCCTGATCAATCCCAAGGAGGTCGACCGCATCACCGACTGGATCGGTGAGGCGGTGGCGGCCGGCGCGCAGCGGGCGATCGGCGGTGAGCGGCTGTCGGCCACCACGATGCAGCCGACGGTCCTGCTGGAGCCGCCGGCCGACGCAAGGGTGTCGCGCGAGGAGGTGTTCGGTCCGGCCGTGTGCGTCTATCGTTACGCGCATCTGGACCAGGCGATCGCGCAGGCGAATTCGCTGCGGGTACCGTTCCAGGCCTGCGTGTTCAGCGAGGACATCGACGTCGCGCTGCGCGCCAGCGAGCGGCTCGATGCGTCGGCGGTCATGATCAACGACCCCACCACGTTCCGGACCGACTGGATGCCGTTCGCCGGACGGCGCGAGGCGGGCTACGGCGTCGGTGGCATCCCCTACACCATGCGCGACATGACACAGGAAAAGATGGTGGTGCTGCATCGGCGAGCGTGAGTCCGGGCACCATTGAGAAGAGGAGAGGGAACATGATCGGAAAATTCACCTTCCAGTCGCCGTCGAACATCTTGTTCGAGCCGGGTGCCTCGCGGAAGATCGACGAACTCGTCGCCAGCTATGGTGCCCGCCGCGTCATGCTGGTGACCGACCAGGGCGTGCGCGGCGTAGGCCTGACCAAGGGCGCCGAGGATTCGCTGGCCGAAGCCGGGATCGAGGTCAGCGTGTTCGACGACGTCGTCGCCGATCCGCCCTCCCATGTCGTCGAGGCGGCGGTCGCGGCGTGCCAGGCGGGCAACATCGAGCTCGTGCTCTCGATCGGCGGCGGCAGCGCGCTCGATACCGCAAAGCTCGTCGCCTACCTCGCCAAGACGCCGGATCGCCTGGATGACATCTATGGCGTCGGGCTGGCCAAAGGAAAGCGCCTGCCGCTGCTGCTGGTGCCGACCACGGCCGGCACCGGCTCCGAGGTGACGCCGATCGCGATCGTCACCACGCCGACCATGGAGAAGAAGGGCGTGGTCTCGCCGGTCCTGATCCCGGACTGGGCGATCCTCGATCCCGAACTGACGCTGGGCCTGCCGGCGGCCGTCACCGCGGCGACCGGCATCGACGCCATGGTGCACGCCATCGAGGCCTACACCAGCAAGGTGAAGAAGAACCCGATGTCCGACCAGCTCGCGCGGCAGGCGCTGGCGCTGCTGTCGGCCAATGTGCGTCGCGTCTGCGAGAATGGCAAAGACCTCGAGGCCCGCTCGCAGATGCTGCTGGGCTCGATGCTCGCCGGCATGGCGTTTGCGAATGCTCCCGTGGCAGCCGTTCACGCGCTGGCCTATCCGATCGGCGCGATCTTCCACGTGCCCCATGGTTTGTCGAATGCGCTCGTGCTGCGTCACGTGCTCGAGTTCAACCTGGCAGCGGCCGAGCCGCTCTATGCGGAGCTGGCCGAGATCGTGAAGCCCGGCCTACGCGGCAGTCAGGCGGAGAAGGCGCGGGCCTTCATCGACGAGATGACCTCGATCGGTCGCGACTGCAAGGTGCCGCCCTCGCTCGCCGACGTCGGGATCGGCCGCGACGATCTGAAGAAGCTTGCCGAGGATGCGATGAAGCAGACGCGCCTCCTGGTCAACAATCCCAGGGAGCTGACGCTGGACGATGCCTACGCGATCTACAGCGCGGCCTTCGACGACGGCAGCAACCGCTATGTGCAGGCCTCCCATGGCTGAGGAGAGCCAGGCCAATCCGTTTGGGCCGCTCGCCGCGCAATGGATGGAATCCTGGCGCGCGATGGCCGGCGTCACCGCCGGAATCGGCGAGACCTGGTCGAACTCGATGCTGCCCTTCATCATGAAGCGCGCCGCCGAGAGCGGTTTTGGCATGACCGCCGGCAATGACCTCGCTGAAGCCATTGAGCGGATGGCGAAGGGGCCGCGACTTGCCGACGTGCTGGATTTCGACCGCAAGCTCGCGCATCTGACGGCGGCCTGGAGCGACCTGCAAGGCAAGCTCGCGGCCTATCAAGTGGTGGCCGCAAAACCCTGGATGCGCGCGGCGGAGCAGTTCAGCGCAAGGCAACCGGATGGAAAGGCCAAGGACGCCGGCTGGCGCGAGCATCTTGGGGCCTGGAACGAGCTTGCCAATGAGGAGCTGATCGCCAACCAGCGCACCGAGGAGTTTCTGGTCGCGCAGAAGCAATTGCTGCAGGCCGCGACCGAATACCGAGCGCGGCAATCCGAGATCGCCGACACCATCGCTGCCGTGCTGGGCATCCCGACCCAGCGCGACTTCGACGAGGTGACGCGCCAGCTCACCGAGCTCAGGCGTGAGGTGCGGGCGCTGGAGCGGTGCTTGGGTGAAGCGGGATCGCGGGGAGAGGCATGAGCAGCGACCAGCCAAACGGGACCGGCCCGTTCGCCGAGATGACCGACAAGCTGCTGAAGGCCGGTAAGCTGTTGTCGACCATCAGGGACGATGACGTCGATGTCGGCGCAACGCCGAAGACGCTCATCATGCGCCGCGACAAGGTCGAGCTGTTTCGCTACGCCCCCATCGCCGAGCAGAAGGTCAGGACGCCGGTGCTGCTGGCCTATGGCCTGATCGGCCGCTACACCATGGCCGACCTGCAGGAGGACCGCTCGCTGGTCCGCAGCCTGCTGCGCCAGGGGCTGGATCTCTGGCTGGTCGATTGGGGCCAGCCCAACCGCACCGAGCGCTGGCTGACGATTGACGATTACGTTGACGACTACATCCACGCCGCGGTGGAGCGGGTCTGCCGCGAGACCGGCCATGACCGGATCACGCTGCTCGGCATCTGCGAAGGCGGGGTGTTCACGACCTGCTATGCCGCGCTGCATCCGGACAAGGTCAAGGGTCTGGTGCTGACGATCACGCCGATCGACTTCCATGCCGACCGCGACGATCCCGACACCCATCACGGCTTCCTCAACCTTTGGACCCGCAGCCTCGATCGTGCAGACGTCGACAAGCTCGTCGATACCTATGGCGGGCTGCCCGGCGAGTTCATGAGCTCGGTGTTCTCCCTGATGACGCCGATGCGCTCGCTGACCAAATACAACGTCGACCTGATCGACGTCGTCGACGACGAAGCCAGGCTGATGAACTTCCTGCGGATGGAGAAGTGGCTTGCCGACCGGCCGGCCCATCCGGGCGAGGCCGCCAAGCAGTGGCTCAAGGACCTCTACCAGGACAACAAGCTGGTGAAGGGCGAGTTCGTCCTGTCGGGACGGCGCGTCGATCTTTCGAAGCTCACCGCGCCGGTGCTCAACGTGTTTGCGCTGAACGACCACATCATCCCGCCGACCTGCTCGCGCGCGCTCGGTGAGCATGTCGGCACCAAGGATTATTCGGAGATCGAGCTGCCCGGCGGCCATGTCGGCCTGTTCGTGTCGAGCAAGTCGCAGGGATCGCTGAGCAAGGGCATATCGGCGTGGCTGGCAGCCAGGGACTAGCGCGATGACCCGGGAACTCGCATGATGAGCAAAGACAAGATCGTTTCCGCCGACGAGGCTGTCGCCATCGTCCGCGATCGCGACACGGTCTGCACATCCGGCTTCGTCGGCATCGGCACCCCCGACGAGCTCCTGATCGCACTGGAGAAGCGGTTTCGCGAGACCCGCCATCCATCGGATCTGACGCTGATGTTCGCCGCCGCGCCCGGCGATGCCGCCGACCGTGGCCTCAATCGGCTCGCCCATGACGGTCTTCTGAAGCGCGTGGTCGGCGGTCACTGGGCGCTGGTACCCAAGCTCGGTGAGCTCGCGCTCGCCAACCGGATCGAGGCCTATAATCTGCCGCTCGGCTGCATCTCCCATCTCTATCGCAACATCGCCGCGCGCGGTCCCGGCGTGATCTCCAAGGTGGGTCTGAAGACCTTCGTCGATCCGCGCCTGCAGGGCGGCAAGCTCAACGAGAGCACCACCGAAGACCTCGTCGAATTGATGCGGATCAATGACGAGGAGTGGCTG
Source organism: Bradyrhizobium sp. UFLA05-89 (assembly GCF_059803475.1). NCBI lineage: Bacteria > Pseudomonadati > Pseudomonadota > Alphaproteobacteria > Hyphomicrobiales > Nitrobacteraceae > Bradyrhizobium > Bradyrhizobium sp. UFLA05-89. The sequence continues at coordinate 40,730 of NZ_JBANBA010000008.1, forward strand.
CGCTACAAGTCCTTTCCGGTCAACGTGGCGCTGCTGCGCGGCACCACGGCCGATCCGGCCGGAAACATCACCATGGAGCGCGAGGCGTTGACGCTGGACAATCTGGCGATGGCCATGGCGGCGAAGAATTCGCGCGGCTTCGTCATCGTCCAGGTCGAACGCATCGCGGCGAGCAACTCGCTCAACCCGCGCGAGGTGCAGATACCCGGCATCCTGGTCGACTGCGTCGTCGTCGCCGACCCCACCAATCACGTCCAGACCTACGGCGCGACCTACAGCCACGCCTTCTCCGGCCGCCAGCGCGTGCCGATGGACCGCGTCAAGCCGCTGGAGCTCGACGAGCGCAAGATCATCGCGCGGCGCTGCGCCTTCGAGCTGCCGCCGGGCGGCGTCGTTAATCTCGGCATCGGCATGCCCGAGGGCGTCGCCGCGGTTGCCGCCGAAGAGCACATGTTGAAATTCCTGACCCTGACCGCCGAGCCCGGCATCATCGGCGGCATGCCGCAGGGCGGGCTCAATTTCGGCACCGCGCTCAATCCGGACGCGGTGATCCACCAGAACCAGCAGTTCGACTTCTATGACGGCGGCGGGCTCGATCTGGCCTGCCTCGGCATGGCGCAGGTGGATGGCGCGGGCAATGTCAATGTCAGCCGCTTCGGCGCGCGGCTTGCCGGCGCCGGCGGCTTCATCAACATCTCGCAGAGCTCGAAGAAGCTGGTGTTCGCGGGCACCTTCACCAGCGGCGGCCTGAAGGTCGCGGTCGAGGACGGCGCGCTGCACGTCCTGCGCGAAGGCTCCGCGAAGAAGTTCATCTCCGCGGTCGAGCAGATCACCTTCAGCGGCGAGCATGCCGCCGAGACCGGCCAGCCGGTGTTCTACGTCACCGAGCGCTGCGTGCTGCAGCGGACGCCGGTCGGCGTCGAGCTGATCGAGGTGGCGCCCGGCATCGACATCGACCGCGACATTCTCGGTCAGATGGATTTCGAGCCGCAGATCCGCAACGTGCGCCCGATGGACCCGCGCATCTTCCGTGAGGGACCGATGGGGCTCGCCCACATGCTGCTCGGCCGGGGTCTCGCCGACCGTATCGGCTATGATGCCGAGCGCAACACGCTGTTCGTCAATTTCGAGGGCTTTGACGTCAGGACCGTCGAGGACGTCGATCTGGTCCGGCGCGAGGTCGAGCGCGCCTGTCGCGCCGTCGGCAAGCCGGTGGCGCTGGTCGCAAACTACGACGGCTTCCATCTGGAGCCGAGCGTCAGTGACACCTATTTCTCGATGATCGCTTATCTCGAGCAGCGTTACTACAGCTCGGCCTCGCGCTACACCACCAGCGCCTTCATGCGCCTGAAGCTGGGCGAAGGGCTCGCCGAGCGCCACGTCGCCCCGCACATCTTCGAGACGCAGGCCGAAGCACAGCGCTTTGCACGCTCTCAAGCATCGATCGATCCAGCGAACAGGTAGAATATTCAAGGAGAGATGTATGACGACAGACGCCGACAAGATCGCTCAGGCCGTGAAAGAGCAGATGGAGCAACTCTCACGGACGTTCAAATTGCCCGATGTCGACGTGCCCGCATTGCTCGAGAGGCAGCGCAACACGATCGATGCCATCTCCAAGGCGGCTCAGCTGTCGAACGAAACGGCGGCCGAGGTGTCGCGCCATCAGCTGGAAATTCTTCGCTCCGCATCGGAGCACGCGGCGGCGATGATGCGTGACATGAAGCTTTCCGGCGAGCAGGGACGCGAATTGGCGGCCAAGTCGTTCGAGGCGGCACTGACCAGCGCTCGCGAGTTTGCCGAGATGACGGCGAAGTCCAACGCCGAGGTGTTCAACCTGATCAAGCAGCGCATGACGGACAATTTCGAAGAGATGCGCAAAAACTGGAAATCGTAGCGTTGTTGAACGAACGTCAATTTGGCTCACGGGTTGTCGGCGCCGTGCGCGGCAAGCGTTCGTGTCGTGACTTGCCAGGAGAGGCGGGATGTCTGACGGTTCGGAAGAGGCGGCATTGAGGGTTCGAAGGGACGGGTCGCAGCAGCCTCGGCCTGATCGCCAGGGTGTCGTGCAGGGCCTTTCGCCGTCTGGTTTCCACCAGCTGGCGTACACCGATTGGGGGCCCGTCGACGACAAGAGGCCGATCGTCTGCGTTCACGGGCTGACGCGGCAGGGGCGGGACTTCGATCATCTTGCGGCACGGCTGGTCGCTGCCGGCCGTCGCGTGATCTGCCCGGACCTGCCGGGCCGAGGCCGCAGCGGCTGGATCGACAACCCCGACCACTACACGCTGCCGCAATACTGCGCCGACATGAACGCGTTGATCGCGCGTCTCGGCGTGTCCGAGGTGGATTGGGTCGGGACCTCGCTGGGCGGCCTGATCGGCATGATCATGGCCGGTTTCTCCGGCAGCATCGTGCGCAGGCTCGTCATCAACGACATCGGTCCCTTCGTGTCGTCGACGGGGTTGCAACGGATCGGCCAGTACATCGGCAACATGCCGGCGCTGTTCAAGTCCATCGAGGATGCCGAGACGTACTTCCGGACCGTGCTGGCGCCTTACGGCAAGCTCGCCGATCAGCACTGGCGTCACCTGACCGAACATAGCGTCCGCTGGGATGACGGCCGGCAGGGCTATGCGCTGCTATGCGATCCCGCTATCGCCAAGGGCTTCAGGTTGCCCTGGTTCGCGGCGTTGAACCTGTGGGACTATTGGGAAGCCATCAACGTGCCCGTGCTGGTGCTGCGCGGCATAAATTCGGACCTGCTGTCGTTCGATCTCGCGGCCGAGATGCGCAAGCGCAATCGAATGGCCAACGTCTTTCAGTTCGACGATTGCGGACACGTCCCGCCATTGATGGCGTCCGAGCAGATCGATGTGGTGGCGAAGTTTCTGCTCAGAGACACGATTTCCTCCGGATGGCCAACATCCTGCGAACTGCACGTTAGCTCAGCCGCCAGCACGTAGACGCGGCCTGATGGGCATGACGCCAAAACTTATTTTCTAGAGCACGATCCGGCCCGAAGGGCCGCGTTAGCGCAAAGTGTGAAGCGGTTTTCCCTTGCGACAAACGCGGAACGCGTTTTGCGCGAAGATCATGCTCAAACAATAACCTGAAGAGGGATGACGATTCATCCAGCTATCGCGCTTTAGTCTCACTTCGTGGGACTGCGGACGCCGTGAATGACTGGCGTGACTTGAGCTCAAAGAGCAACCGTGCGCAACATCGCCTTCAAAGAAAAATCGAGAGAAGGAGACGCGCGCTTCTTACGGCAGCATCGGCAGTAACCGTGATCGATGGCTCGTTCCGCGAGGCGACAAAATTCGCGGAATTCGACTTCCTGCTCTGACAAAAAGGACGTCACTGCTCCGTGCTCTGAAAACAACTGATATCGGGGTGGCGTGCGACGTATTCGAGCGCGAATTGGGCCGTGGCGCTTCGGCGGGTGAAGGTCGTTGCGCCCTGTGCGCTGCCAATTTTTACCTCAGCGCTGAGTTCCTCCGTCGATGGTAGCAGGACATCGCGGGCATCTACGGAAACGAATGACCCGGAGAGGTCACTCTTGGAGAGGAAACATGAAGGCATTGCCTGGCTTACGTTGGTACATGTTGGCGCTGGTCGCAACCGGGACCGTGATCAACTACATCGATCGAAACATATTGGGCGTCTTGGCCCCAACGCTCCAGCATGAGCTGAATTTCTCGACCCAACAATATTCCTATATCGTTGCAACGTTCGGCCTCTGCTACGCGTTCATGCAGCCTCTTGCGGGCTACATCGTCGACTTCATTGGCCTTCGACGCGGATTTTCTCTTTTTTCCGTTGCTTGGGGGGCTGCCTGCGCACTGCATGCATTGGCGGGCGGCTGGCTGTCGCTGGCGCTTTTCCGGGCCTTGCTGGGAGTTTCTGAAGCCGCGGCCATTCCATCCGCAGTGAAGACGTTTGGCATTTGGTTTCCGGCGAAGGAACGATCCGTCGCAGCCGGCTGGGTCACCACAGGCAGTTCGATCGGCGGTGCGATCGCCCCGCCCCTCGTAATCTGGCTATCGCTCGCTTGGGGATGGCAGGTCGCGTTTGTGATCAGCGGCACGATGGCTGCCGTCTACGGGCTGCTGTGGTTCTTTCTGTATCGCGATCCGGAGCAGCATGGCCGCCTCGGCGAGGAGGAGCGCACGTACATCCTGGAGGGACAGGACGCATCCGTGCTTGCCAAGCCCTCGTTCAGCGAGGTTCTGGCGAAGCGTCAGTTCTGGGCCATCGCGGTCGCGCGGTTCCTGACCGAGCCGGCCTGGCAAACCTTCAGCTTCTGGATTCCGCTCTATATGATCACCGCGCGCGGAATGGACATCAAGCAGTTTGCCTTGTTCGCATGGCTGCCGTTCCTTGGCTCCGACCTCGGCTGCATCCTCGGCGGATATTTGGCCCCGCTGCTCGTCAGAATGTTCGGCATGACGCGCATCAATTCGCGGATTGCGGTCGTCGGTATAGGCGCATCCTGCATGATCGGTCCGGGGCTCCTCGGGCTGGTCAGCGGCCCGATCGCTGCGATCATGCTCTTCTCCCTTGGTGCGTTCGCGCATGGAATGCTGTCCAGCCTCCTCTATGCCCTCGGCACGGACGTGTTCGAGAAACGGGATATCGCGGCGGCGACAGGGATGTGCGGCATGGCAGGTTGGATCGGTGGAACGCTATTCTCGCTCCTGCTCGGGCAACTATCTGGCGTGTTCGGTTACGAGCCGTTGTTCGTCTTGCTCTCCGTCTTTGACATTGTTGCCTTTCTGGTCGTCGCGATAGTCATCGGTGAGCGGCGCGCGACGGCAACACAGGTCAGCGGTCTTGCTTCTGCGTAACGAGAACCGGACGGCCTTCTTCCCCAAAGCGAAGGAGGCCGCCGAACCCAGCATGACGGAGAACGAAGTTGCAAGGGATCTTTGAGCTGGCCGAGAGTGGGGCGCGACTCCAGATCGCTCCGGCGCTCGGAGGTCGCGTGATCGATCTTCGTCTGGGGCGCGACGGCGTGCCACGAGACATTCTTGTCCCGAACGTTCTCTGCCGGAGGAGCCAGTCACGCTCTATCGCAGCGGCTGGGATGGAACGTTCGAAATTCGCAGGTTCAACCGCGACGTCATCCGCATATGGGCGGATGCGACGTTCGGACACTTGGTCGTGCACCAGCCTGGATAGGCGCAATACCTTTGCGTCGAGCCGACCAGTCACGCGGCTGACGGATTCAATATGACGGAAGCCGGGATACAGGGCGCCGGCCGAGTGGTCTTGCAGCCGGGCCGAAGCCTTCAGGGGGCCGTCCACATTTCGCTGGAGGCTTGAGGCGTGCAGAGGGAGATATCGATATGAGCGCGGAAGATCGGCTGCTGCTAACGGGCGGGGCGGGCAGCGTGGCGAGGATGACGATTCCCCACTTGCGGCGCGCTGGATTCAAACTGCGTCTGCTCGACCGGAGCAAGTTCATTGAGTCCAGCGAAGACGAGCAGGTCGTGTGCGACCTTGCCGACCAGAACGGGTTGCGCGCGGCCATGTCGGGCTGCCGTGCCGTCCTGCATTTGGCTGGTTGCACAACGGATGCTCCGTGGCAGGATCAGATCGCCGGGAACATCGAGGGGTGCATCGCCGTCTTTGAAGCGGCGCGAGCAACCGGTGTCGAGCGTGTCATCTACGCCAGCAGCAATCACGTGGTCGGCATGTATCCCCGCAATCGCCGCCTGAGCGCCGATAGTCCCTTGCGTCCGGACAGCCGCTACGGGGTGACCAAGGCCTTCGGCGAGCTGCTCGGTGCGTTCTTCGCTGCCAAGTACGGACTCCGCGTGCTCTGCATCCGGATCGGTTCGGCCGAACCGGAACCGATCGATCGACGACGACTCTCGATTTGGCTCAGTCCTCGCGATTTCGCGCAGCTCGTGGCCATTGGCGTACGGAAGCCCGATTTGAGATACGCGGTGGCATATGGTGTCTCGGACAATGCGCGTTCCTTCTATGATGGCGCCGAGGCCGACGTGCTCGGTTACAGGCCACTCGACCGGGCGGAAGACTATGCGGCTGCGATCATCGAGAAAGATCCGTACCCCGCCATGGACGCAATCTTGAGGCCCGGCGAATTCGCGCAGGGCGGTTCGTTCGTCGATGGCGAGTTCGTCGGCTCTCCAAGCCGCCTTTCCGAGTGGTGAGAAACGACCAGAATGCGAATGCAGAATGCGCATTGCAGCAGTTGAAGTTTACGAGCTCGACATACCGTTCGCGGACGGAGGAGATGGCATTGATCTCACGCCGCAGCGGTGGGACCGGTTCGAAACCGTCCTCGTACGGATCACAGCGGAGAACGGACTTGTCGGCTGGGGGGAATGCTTTTCCTACGCGTGCCGGCCAGCCGTTTCGGCCGCGATCCTCGACATGGTGGCACCTCTGATCGTCGGGCAGGACGTCTCGGATCCGGCCAGGTTCACGATGGATCTCCAGCGCAGGCTGCAAGGCTTAGGGACCATCCGAGGAGCGTATCCGTGATCTTGATGTTCGAAGACAGCATTGACGGCATCCCGGCGATTCACGCGGCACCACGCGATGCCATGGAACGGCCGCTGCCGACCGTCTTCTTCTTTCACGGCTATCGATCGTCCAAGGAAGTCAGCGCGTTCTTCGGATACATGCTAGCGAGGGCCGGACTCAGGGCCATCCTGCCGGAAGCAGACATGCATGGCGCGCGCTTCGATGGCGATGACGCGGTCCGGCTCGGCCGATTCTACGAGATACTCAAACGCTCGATCGACGAGCTTCCGGCCTATCGCGATTTCTACGAGCGGCGCGGACTCCTCGATACCCGGATGATCGGTGTTGCCGGGACGTCCATGGGCGGCTTCGTCACGCTGGGTTGCCTCGCGCGCTACGATTGGATTGCGGCTGCCGCAAGCTACATGGCATCAGGCTATTTCCGGGATGCCGCGCGGACTGTCCATCCACCGCTCGGCAGCTTTGCCGAGCAGACGCGCGAGGAACATGATCGACGCCTGAAGAGCCTTGCCGATTACGAGGTGACAAACCGGTTGCATGAGATCGGTTCGCGGCCGCTTTTCATGTGGCACGGTCAGCGCGACGAAGTGGTTCCCTATGCAGAAAGCGTTCGACTGCAGGCCGATCTGCTCTCCCACGGCTATGGCGCCCGCCTCGAATTTGTCGGTGATGCGTTCGCCACCCATCGCGTGAGCGCCGATGGCGCCGCGCGCGGGGTCGCATTTCTCGCCCGTCATCTCTCGTCCGCTCGGACGTGACACAGGGACAAGGCACCGATCCAAGCGCGCGGCGTGGTGCCGACCGCGCTACATAACGGCGTCCTGCTGTTGACCTTCCCCATCGAGGCGCGCAACGTCGGCCTCGTCGTTATCATCGACGTGATTCCGCCGTTTTAGGAGCTGGCCCGTGACCGCACCGATCCAAGGCATCATTCCCGTGATGCTGACCCCCTTCACCGAAGCGGATGCCATCGACTTTCAGGGGCTCGAAAACCTCATTGAGTGGTACATAGCAAACGGCGCGGATGCGCTGTTCGCCGTGGCCCAGTCGAGCGAGATGCAGTTTCTTGGCCTCGATGAGCGCGTTGAGCTCGCCCGTTTTGTCGCGCGAAAGGCAGCAGGCCGGCTGCCGGTTATTGCGTCCGGCCATATCAGCGAATCGCGCCAAGATCAGTTGACCGAGCTCACCTCGATTGCCGCCACCGGTGTCGACGGCCTGGTATTGGTGACGAACCGCCTCGATCCAAAGGACGAGGGAAGCGCCGCCTTCATGGATCATCTGCGCTGGCTGCTCGATCGCCTGCCGGCCGATCTGCCGCTCGGCCTGTACGAATGCCCCGCGCCGTTCCGCCGGCTCCTCTCCGACGAGGAGCTGAGATTCTGCGCCGAGAGCGGACGGTTCGTGATTCTCAAGGACGTATCCTGCGATCTCGCCACCGTGCAACGCCGGGTGGCGCTGACGAAGAACTCAAAACTTGCCGTCGTGAATGCCAATGCGGCGATCGCCTTCGATGCGATGAAGGCCGGCTCGCGAGGTTTCACTGGCGTGTTCACGAACTTTCACCCGGATCTGTACAAGTGGCTCATGACACGCCATTCCACCGAGCCGGCACTGGCGGACGATCTTTCCGTCTATCTCGCGCTTGCCGCGATGGCCGAGCCGATGGGCTATCCCAAGCTGGCGAAATTGTATCACCAGCGGCTCGGTACATTCTCCTGCATCGGAAGCCGGGCCGTCGACTTCGACATCCATGAGCGCTTCTGGGCGCTCGATGCGTTGGTCGACAAGATCATGCAGGGGCAGGCGAGCTTCCGCGCCAGGATTGCGGCGACGCGCTGAGCATCGTCGCCGCCACCTGGCACGATTCTCCGGTCGGCGCTTCCGCAAAACACATGCGGCGCGGCCGAGATCGACCGCGCCGCTGTGCCTTGCACTACAGAGCTGAAGCGTCAGTACTCATCCGGAGCGTAGGCCGGCGCGCCCCAGCCGGGCTCGGCGTATCCATAACCCGGGCCCCAGTAGCCATACGTGCTGGTGTGGTGCCAGCCGCCGAGGCGTCGGCACTGGCCGACCCCGGCCATCAACTGGCCGCCGCTCATCGCGGGGCCGGACGCGCCTACGGCGTTTTCACTCGACGGGGTACACCAGCCCGGACCGCGTCCCGCGGCGAGGCTGGGGCTTGCAGTCGCGAGCGGCAAAATCGTGGCCATCAGTGCGGCCGCGCTCACAAGTTTCATACGTGTCATGGTTGTCTCCATGTCCCGGTTTGACAGGGGACCAATCCCTGCCGCTAGCAGCCGTTCCTCAACGAACGGTCGCGATTTCGCGAGCCATCGGGTTTCACCGGGTTTCGCGGAACACCGTGATCTCGTTTACATGAGTCCGATTTAGCGAGCGCGCGCCATCATCTGCGCGCCACCAGTACGCCAAGCAGAAAGGCCACCAGCAACGATGGCAGCGGCGCCTCGCGAACCATGCCGCGGACGATGTCTGGCCAATGTTGGTCGGTGCCGGTCTCGCCTGCCGGCCAGATACCCCATTCCGATGCAAGCATGCCGATTTCGCGCGATGTAAGTCTTGAGGCGTCGCGGATGCGGAAGATCGCAGCCTCCGCGCGATCGCGCGCCGGCAGCGCCATCAGCGTGGCGAGCGCGGTGCGCAGCGTCATCTCGCCGTAGCCTTGCAAGCGAACTGACTCCTCCGGGTCGGATGTCATGCGACTTCTCCCTCACGCAGCGAAGTGACGGGCGATCGTGAAGACAGCGGTCGCGCAGAGAACCAGCGTCGAAACCGCGCCGGCGACGCAGCGCGCGAGGCGGGCGCGTGTCAGGTGCCTTGCCATGTTCCTCTCCTCTTCTTTTCGAGAGAAATCGTGGCGAGGCCGGTTGGTTCCTTACGGATGTTGAACAAGACTCTGCGACAGTTTGGTCCGAGAGCCGCGAATGGCGGTCAAGGTATCATCGATCAAGAGCTGCTTGATTTGGAAACGATTCTAAAGTGTGCGAATGCGAAGGAGCGCACGAGAATTGCAGCCCATCTCCCGTCCGCCCGGCCGGCCGCGCGAGTTTGACCTGGACGTGGCGCTCGACAAGGCGGTGCGAGTGTTTTGCGAACGCGGTTACCATGCCACGTCGATCGGGGATCTGACCGCGGCAATGGAGCTTGCGACAGGCAGCATATACAAGGCGTTTCGAGACAAGCATGCCGTGTTCCTCGCCGCGCTCGAGCGCTACACGGCGCGGCGCCAGGACGAAGTTCGGCGCGCTGCCGCGCAGGGCACAAGCGGACGCGACCGCCTGCGCAACGTGCTGCTTTCCTACGTTGAGGCGTCCCAGGGCAGCGAAGGACGTCGCGGCTGTCTCGTGGTCGGCAGTGCCGTCGAACTGGCCGCCGTCGATCCGGAGATCGCGGCGTGGGTTGCGGCCCGGCTCAAAACCAATGAAGCTTTTCTCGCCGGCCTCATTCGCGAAGGGCAGGCAGACGGCTCGGTCCCTCGCCATGTCGATCCCGACGATACCGCGCGCCTGATGATCTGCATGACGCAGGGACTGCGCGTCGTCGGCAAGGCGCGACTGCCGCTCGACGGCGAGCGTCTGGTCGAGGTCGCGATGAAGCTGCTCGCCTGAATTTTTGACTAATTAGGAAACGATCGTTTCCTATGCACGGAGTGTGTGATGACGATGAATGCCACGATCGAAGCCGTGTCCGACGAGGGCGCGGTTTCGCGACGCTTGACCCTTCTGCTTGCCGCCGCCTGCGGCATGGTCGCGGCGAACATCTATTATGCGCAACCGCTGATCGGGCCGATCAGCACGGCGCTGCGCCTCTCACACGACGCTGCGGGCCTGATCGTTACCATGACGCAGATCGGCTATGGCGTCGGGCTCCTCCTGATCGTCCCGCTCGGGGATCTCGTCGAAAACCGCACGTTGATCTGCTCCGTGATCGGTCTTGGCGCCGCTGCATTGCTGGCCGCCGCCCGCGCGACGGAGGCCCTGCCATTTCTTCTCGCTGCCCTCTTCATCGGGCTTGGCTCGGTCGCGGTCCAGATCATCATTCCCTATGCCGCGCACCTTGCGCCGGCAGCAACGCGCGGACGCGTTGTCGGGAATGTCTCGACCGGCCTGATGCTCGGCATCATGCTGGCGCGGCCGGTTTCGAGCTTCCTGACGTCGATCGCCTCGTGGCATGCCGTCTTCTTTGGCTCGACTGTGCTCATGATCGCGCTTGCTTTCGTGCTCTGGTGGGCGCTGCCGCGGCGCATGCCGGTTGAGCGGTTGCATTATCTCGACTTGCTGCGATCGATGCCGCATCTGGCGCGGAGCACGCCGGTCCTGAAGCGCCGCGCGCTCTATCAGGCCTTTCTGTTCGCAGCGTTCAGCCTGTTCTGGACGGTGACGCCGCTTCTGCTGTCGAGCCCTGCGTTCGGCCTGTCGCAGCGCGGCATCGCGCTGTTCGCGCTCGCTGGCGTCGCCGGCGCCGTGGCCGCGCCGATCGCCGGACGGATCGCCGATCGCGGACATAGCCGCGGCGCGACGCTCGCCGCCATGCTGCTGGTCGCCGCCGCCTTTCTGATCACGCATGTCGGCGTCGCCGGCTCCACGCTGAATCTCGCCTGCCTCGTCATCGCGGCGATCGCGATCGATTTCGGCGTGCAGGGCAACGTCGTCCTTGGCTTTCGCGCGATCTTCGCGCTCGGCCCGGAACACCGCAGCCGTCTCAACGGTCTCTATATGGCGACGTTCTTCACGGCTGGTGCCGCGGGCTCCGCGCTCGGCGGCTTTGCCTTTGCGCATGGCGGCTGGATCCTTGCCTCCTGGATCGGCTTTGCGCTGCCGGCCGCGGCGTTGATCTACGCTGCCTTCGAGTGAGGCACCTGGCGGCACGGGCAAGGATTCGGAAACTATCTGGCGTCTCTCCGTCCGCCGCTAACGAATCGAAAAAGGTTCTGACGCAACTTTGGCTCCAGCGAATGGGAATTGGGGAGTTTTCGAAATGGACGGGAAAGCCATCCTTGAGAACGTACGACGCTATCGGGCGATCGCGTCACTGCACCGCCAGACCGCCGCGTTCCGGCCGCACCAGAGCTGGTCTCTGCTGGAGCAGGCGGGCGAATGGGAATCCCGCGCGCTGGCGGAGCTCGAGGCGTACTTCGCCTGCGGCGATCGTCGCTGGTCCGGGCCCGCTCAAGCCGGTCGGGAACTGATGGCGGCATAGGCGCCAATCCGCAAACGGCCGAGACGAGTTACGGCGTCAACCGTGGCTGCGCGGTGGCTATTTACCGGGCCTCACATGGTCTGTTTCCGCAGTGCACATCTATCGCGGCCCTGAACGGGTGTGCTAGTTTGGTTGGAACCTCAGCCGTGTTCGCGGCGCAAAAGGGGATTTCCAATGAGCCGCCCGGGAGCGTTCTCTGGACCGAAAATACGGCCGTGGTCCTGGCAGGCCTTTGCGTTTGCCTTCATCGTGCTGGCGGCCTCGGCTAGTCTCCAGGGCGTCTGCGTTCTCCTTGGAGCCCAGCTCTACTTCGCCGCGTTCCTGCCGGCCGTGTTCATCGTGGGGATCGTTGCAGGAGCGCCTGCGGCGGTATTCGCCATCCTGCTCGCCGTTCCGCTGGTCTGGTGGGCGTTCATGCCGCCCTTCTTCGAGTTCAGCACGCTGACCCGCGCCGACGCGCATGACATCAATCTGTTCTTCCTGTTCAGCGTGCTGTTGATCGGCTTTGCCGATCTCTGTCGTCAGACCATGACGATCATCAATGGCGGCGGCCTGAAGGGCACGGAGAAGACTGTCGCCCGTAATTCGCAGTGAGGCCGGCGAAAGTTCCGGTACCATCTCACGCCATGCGGTTCCAATCATCGCGATGTTTCATTGCTTCGGTGAAGGCGTGCTAGCACTCTGCTGAACGAATCGCGGGCTGGGACTGTAATGACGACCTTCAATAGGATATTCACCACCGAGCGCTTGCTCCAGATCATCTGCGTCCTGGCAGCGGCGCTGATCATGAAGCTGATAAGCTGACGTTCGACCGGGGCATCGATGCGGCTACTGCGGGGGCCAGCGAGGGTACCGGCCGGCCGGAGAGCTTGCTTCCCGCGGAATAAACGCGGCCTCAGTCAGCGTCCGCGCAATTCCGGCACGTCCGGCAGGTAGTTCGAACCCTCCGAGCCCAGAAAATCGAACATCGCCTGCGCCGGTGGCAGCAGCACCTTGTCGCTGCGGCGGATCACGTACCATTGCCGGACGATTGGCAGGCCCGCGACGTCGAGGATGATGAGACGGCCCTCGGCGAGTTCGTGCGCGACCGTGTGCGCGGAGATGAACGCGATGCCGAGGCCTGCGATCACCGCCTGCTTGATGGTCTCGTTACTGCTCATCTCCATGCCGATGATCGGCTCGAGATCGGACTTCTGAAACATGCCTTCCATCAGCGTCCGCGTGCCGGATCCGGGCTCGCGGGTGAGGAAAGTCTCGTGCACGAGGTCGGTCAGGTTGAGGCCGGAATCCTTCTCCAGCCAATGTCCCTTGCGCGCGACGATGATGTGCGGGTTGCGCCCGAGCTGACGCACGTCGACCGTGACATCGGCCGGTGGCCGGCCCATCACCGCGAAATCGAGATCGTAGCCGTGCATGGCCTCGCGGATGTCCTCGCGATTGCCAATAGTGAGCTTGATCTCGATCTTCGGATAGCGCTGCGAGAACGCCGCAATCGCGTGCGGCACGAAGTATTTTGCGGTCGAGACCGCGCCGAGATGAACCGTGCCGCCGGTTCGCCCGGCCAGAAGATCGAGCGCGCCCTGACAATCCGCGATCGCAGCTTCGACGCGATCGGCGAGCGCAAGCACCTCCTTGCCCGCTTCCGTCAACAACATGCCGTCGCCGGTTCGCTGCACCAGCGGCAGCCCCGCCAGATCCTGCAATTGCCGAAGTTGCTGGGTGACTGCCGGCTGCGTCAGCCCGAGGTGCGTCGAGGCCGCCGTCACGCTGCCCTTTGCCGACAGCGCGGCGAGTGACCGAAGCTGCCGGATCGTCAGATGCCGGAGCTGGGTCGCTGGATGGCCATTATAAGAAAATTCTTTGATGGTCATTATGAATAGAAATTTTCCTTATTGCGTCAGCTCTGTCAATTTCTTCGTGCTGGGACCAGCCGCTCCACTCCCGATCCGGGAACAAGGATAGCGGCGGCCGCGAGGGGATGGACGCAACATGACCGGGCAACTCAGGCTGGACGACTATCTTCAACGGTATTCTGAAACCGCCCCTGAGGCGCTGGCCGTGGCAGGTGCGGTGGATGCCATCGCCGCCGCTGCGATCGATATCGCCGACCTCACCGGCACCGGACAGCTGTCAGATGCCTCGGGTCTGACCACCGGCTGCAACAGCGATGGCGATCTGCAGCGCGACCTCGATCTGCGGGCGGATGCTGTCCTGCGCCGCTGCCTCGGCCAAGCGCAGATCGCGGCGCTTGCCTCGGAGGAGATGCGCGAGCCTCAGATCGTCGACCGCGCGGCAAAAATCTGCGTAGCGATCGATCCGCTCGACGGCTCCTCCAATATCGACATCAACATGACGGTCGGCACGATCTTCTCGATCCTGCCGGCCCCTGATGATCTTGGCCTCGCCTTCCACCAGCGCGGCTCGGCGCAGCTTGCGGCGGGCTTCGTCACCTACGGTCCGCAGACCTCGCTGGTCCTGACGCTTGGCGATGGTGTTGACGTCTTCACGCTGGATCGCGCGCGCTGTTTCCGCCTGGCGCGGCGCGGCGTGCAGATCCCCGAGACGGCCGACGAGTTCGCGATCAACGCCTCGAACCGCCGGCACTGGGATGCGCCGGTGCGCGCCTTCGTCGACGAATGCCTTGCCGGCGTCGACGGTCCGGCAAACCGCAATTTCAACATGCGCTGGGTCGCCTCGCTCGTCGCGGAAGCCTATCGCATCCTGACTCGCGGCGGTGTGTTCCTCTATCCCTCCGACGCGCGCCCCGGTTACGGCGACGGCCGCCTGCGCCTGACCTACGAGGCGCATCCGATGGCCTTCATCATGGAGCAGGCGGGTGGTGCGGCTTCGACCGGGCGCGAGCGCATCCTCGATCTCGCTGCGCACAATCTGCACCAGCGCGCGCCGCTGATCATGGGCTCGCACCACGAGGTGCGGCGGGTCGAGGAGCTGCATTGCGATCCGCTGCTGGTCGCGAGCGTCTCCGCGCCGCTGTTCGCGCGGCGCGGCTTCTTCCGGCTGTGAGGAGGATAGCGTATGTCCAGGAAGCATCCGATCATCTCGATCACCGGCTCGTCCGGCGCCGGCACGACCTCGGTCAAGAAGACCTTTGAGCAGATCTTCTTTCGCGAGCGCGTCAATGCTGTCTACATCGAGGGTGATGCGTTTCACCGCTACGACCGCGCGGAGATGCGCACGCAGATGGCGAAGGAGGCCGAGCGCGGCAACAAGCATTTCAGCCATTTCAGTCCCGAGACCAACCTGTTCGAGGAGCTTGAGCGGGCGTTCCGCGACTATGGCGAGACCGGCACCGCGGTGACGCGCCACTACATCCACGACACCGAAGAGTCTGCACTGTATGGCGCGCCTCCCGGCACCTTCACCGAATGGGAGCAGCTGCCGGAGAATTCCGACCTCTTGTTCTACGAAGGCCTGCATGGCGCCGTGGTCACCGACAAGGTGAACGTCGCGCGCTATGCCGATCTGAAGATCGGTGTCGTGCCCGTCATCAATCTCGAATGGATCCAGAAGCTGCACCGCGACCGCAGCGCGCGGGGCTATTCGACCGAGGCCGTCACCGATACCATTCTGCGGCGGATGCCAGACTACATCCACTACATCTGCCCGCAATTCACCGAGACCGACATCAATTTCCAGCGGGTGCCGACGGTCGACACGTCCAATCCATTCATCGCGCGCTGGATCCCGACGCCGGATGAATCGATGGTCGTGATCCGCTTCAAGAACCCGCGCGGCATCGACTTTCCCTATCTGCTCTCGATGCTGCCGCACAGCTTCATGTCGCGTGCAAATTCGATCGTCTGTCCGGGCGCCAAGCTCGATCTCGCGATGCAGCTCATCCTGACACCTTTGATCATGCAGCTGATCGAGCGCAAGCGAAGCATGAAGTGATGCACAGCAACGACAACAACGGGAGGGTCCGATGAACATCTCGGTTCATGCCGAAGCCGACCTCAGCGCGGTCAGCCATGCTGACCTCGCCAACGCCGTCCGCTTCGTCGCGGTCGATGCCATCGAGCAATCGCAGTCCGGCCATCCCGGCCTGCCCATGGGCATGGCCGACGTCGCGACCGTGCTGTTCTCGCGCTTCCTCAAGTTCGACGCGGCGCATCCCAACTGGCCGGATCGCGACCGCTTCGTGCTCTCCGCGGGCCATGGCTCGATGCTGCTCTACGCGCTGCTGTATCTTACCGGCGGCGCCGTCAGCCTCGACGACATCAAGGCTTTCCGGCAATGGGGCTCGAAGACGCCGGGTCATCCGGAATATGGCCACACGCCAGGCGTCGAGACCACAACGGGTCCGCTCGGGCAGGGGATCGCTACCGCGGTCGGCATGGCGCTCGCCGAGCGCATGGCCAACGCGCAGCATGGCGATGGCCTCGTCGATCACTTCACCTACGTGATCGCCGGCGACGGTTGCCTGATGGAAGGCATCAGCCAGGAGGCGATCTCGCTCGCCGGCCATCTCCAGCTCGGCCGCCTGATCGTCCTGTTCGACGACAACGGCATCTCCATCGACGGGCCGACCTCGCTTGCGACCTCGGACGACCAGCTAGCACGCTTCGCTGCGTCCGGCTGGTCGGTGCGCCGCGTCGACGGGCACGATCCGGAGGCGGTCGCGCAGGCGATCGCGGAAGAGCGCCAAACCGCAGGGCCGTCACTGATCGCCTGCCGGACCATCATCGGCTACGGCGCGCCGGATCGTCAGGGAACCGAGAAAGCGCATGGCGCGCCGCTCGGCACCGAGCAGACGGCGGCAGCGCGAAGGACTCTCGGCTGGGACTATCAGCCCTTCGTGGTACCGATCCCGATCCTCAAGGCGTGGCGCATGATCGGGCAGCGCGGGCAGGTCGACCGTCTCGCTTGGCTCGATCGCTATGAGTGCGCGAGCCCTGCGCAGCGCGAGCTGTTCATCGAGGGCAAGGTTCTGGCCCTGCCGAATGCCTATGCCCAGGCGTCGGCGAAATTGCGCGAGCGCTTTGCCACCGAGCGTCCGAAGCTTGCGACGCGGCAGGCTTCGCAACAGGTGCTCGACGGCATCGCCTCGTCGATCCCGGGCCTCGTCGGCGGCTCGGCCGATCTGACCCATTCGAACCTGACGCATGCGAAGACGCAGGCTCCCGTCACGCGCGGCAGGTTCGCGGGCGACTATATCCACTACGGCATTCGCGAACACGGCATGGCAGCCGCGATGAACGGCATTGCGCTGCATGGCGGCTTCATCCCCTATGGCGGGACGTTCCTCGCATTCTCCGACTACAGCCGGCCGGCGATCCGGCTTGCAGCCCTGATGCAGCTGCGTGTCATCCACGTGATGACCCACGACTCCATCGGACTTGGTGAGGACGGGCCCACGCACCAGCCGGTCGAGCATCTCGCGGCGCTGCGCGTGATCCCGAATCTCCTGGTGTTCCGTCCCGCTGATGCCGTTGAGACGCTGGAAGCCTGGGACTGCGCGCTGGAAGCGACGACGCGTCCCTCCGTGCTGTGTCTGTCGCGTCAGGCTTTGCCGACCTTCCGCAGCGATGCGCGCGGCACAAATCGCGTTGCACGCGGCGCCTATCTCGTCGTCACGCCTGACGGCGGCCGCGATGTGACGCTGATTGCAACCGGCTCGGAGGTTTCGATTGCGATCGAGGCCGCGCGCCTGCTCGCGACCGAGCACATCCGCGCGGCTGTTGTCTCCGCGCCCTGCTTCGCGCTGTTTTGGGAGCAGCGAGAGGAGTACCGCGCTGCCGTGCTGGGCACTGCGCCGCGCGTCGGCATCGAAGCCGCGGTCCTCGGCGATTGGCCGCGCTGGATCGGCGCGGACGGCGAGTTCGTCGGCATGCGCGGCTTCGGCGCTTCTGCGCCGGCGCCTGTTCTCTACCGCGAATTCAACATCACACCACCGAGCGTTGCGGAAGCGGCCAGGCGCTCGGTCGCCCGCGCGAGGGAAGGAAAAGCAGCATGAGCTTGCGTGTCGGCATCAACGGATTTGGACGGATCGGCCGCAACGTGCTGCGCGCGATCGCAGAGTCCCGCCGCAACGATATCGAGGTGGTGTCGATCAACGATCTCGGACCGGTCGAAACCAATGCACATTTGCTCCGATATGACTCTGTCCACGGCCGCTTCCCGGGCGAAGTCAGGGTCGACGGCGACACCATCGACATAGGTCGAGGTCCAATCAAGGTGACCGCGATCAAGGACCCTTCGCAGCTTCCGCATCGCGCGCTCGGCATCGATATTGCGCTCGAATGCACGGGCCTCTTCACCTCCCGCGACAAGGCGGCTGCGCATCTTCAGGCCGGTGCAAAGCGCGCGCTGGTCTCGGCGCCCGCGAGCGAGGTCGATCTCACCGTCGTGTTCGGCGTCAACCATCTTAAGTTGACGGGCGATCACGTCGTAGTCTCCAACGCCTCGTGCTCGACCAACTGCCTCGCGCCGCTTGCCCAGGTGTTGAATGAGACCGTCGGCATCGAGAAGGGTTTCATGACCACGATCCACTCCTACACCGGAGATCAGCCGACCCTCGATACTCTTCACACGGACCCTTACCGCGCCCGCGCCGCGGCGCTGTCGATGATCCCGACATCGACTGGCGCGGCCAAGGCGGTCGGGCTGGTCCTGCCGGAGCTCAAGGGCAAGCTCGACGGCGTGGCGATCCGCGTGCCGACACCAAACGTCTCGGCGGTGGATTTCAAGTTCGTGGCCAGGCGCGCAACGAGCGCGAAGGAGATCAATGACGCCGTGCAGGCCGCCGCGAATGGCCGGCTCAAGGGCGTTCTGGGCTTTACCGGCGCGCCCAACGTCTCGACCGATTTCAACCACGACCCGCGCTCCAGCATCGTCCATCTCGACCAGACCAAGGTCATGGACGGCAATCTGGTGCGGGTGATGAGCTGGTACGACAACGAATGGGGTTTTTCCAATCGCATGGCCGACACCGCGGTAGCGATGGGCCGGCTGATCTGAACCGAAAGACGAGAAACGAACGGAGACGTCCCTTGGCTCGCATTACCCTTCGGCAACTGCTGGATGACGCAGCTCACCACGGCTATGCCGTTCCGGCGTTCAACATCAACAACATGGAGCAGGGCATCGCGATCATGCAGGCGGCGGCCGAGGTCGATGCGCCCGTGATCATGCAGGCCTCGCGCGGCGCGCGCAGCTATGCCGGCGATCTCATGCTCTCGCACATGATCGATGCGCTGGAGCGGACCTATCCGGACATCCCACTCTGCCTGCATCAGGACCACGGCAATGACGAGGCGACCTGCGCCAGTGCAATCGCCCATGGCTTCACCTCCGTCATGATGGACGGATCGCTGAAGGCCGACGCCAAGACGGCGGCTGACTACGACTACAACGTTGCAATCACCCGCCGCGTCGCCGACCTCGCGCACTGGGTCGGCGCCTCCGTCGAAGGCGAACTCGGTGTGCTCGGCTCACTCGAACATGGTGCAGGCGAGCAAGAGGATGGCCACGGTGTCGAGGGCAAGGTTAGCCACGATCAGTTGCTGACCGATCCCGATCAGGCCGTCGATTTCGTCCGTGCCACCGGGGTCGATGCGCTGGCGATCGCGATGGGCACCTCGCACGGCGCCTACAAGTTCAGCCGCAAGCCGGATGGCGACATTCTGGCGATGCGGGTGGTCGAGGATATCAATCGTCGGCTGCCGAACACGCATCTCGTCATGCATGGGTCTTCATCGGTGCCGCAACCACTCCAGGACATGTTCAACGCGTTCGGCGGCGAGATGCCCCAGACCTGGGGCGTGCCGGTGGAGGAGATCGTCCGCGGCATCAAGAGCGGCGTGCGCAAGGTCAACATTGACACCGACTGCCGTCTGGCGATGACAGCCGTGTTCCGCAAGGTTGCATCGCAGGCGCGCTCGGAGTTCGATCCGCGCAAATTCCTCAAGCCTGCGATGGACGCGATGCGCGATCTCTGCCGTGAACGCTTCGAGCAGTTCGGCACCGCGGGCCACGCCAGCAAGATCAAGGTCATTTCCATGAGCGAGATGGCGCGGCGATACCGCGCCGGCGAATTGGACCCGCGCATCGACGCCCGCGAACCCGTCGCGGCCTAATCAATCAGAAAGAGCAGAGAAGAGCAGGAGAGAGACATGAACGCACATGCAGGCACGGTCCGCGGCAAAGAGCGCTATCGCTCCGGCGTCATGGAATACAAGCGCATGGGTTATTGGGAGCCCGACTACACGCCGAAGGATACCGACGTCATCGCGCTATTCCGCGTGACGCCGCAGGAGGGTGTCGATCCAATCGAGGCCTCGGCGGCGGTCGCCGGTGAATCCTCGACCGCGACCTGGACGGTGGTGTGGACTGATCGTCTGACCGCGGCGGAGAAATATCGCGCCAAGTGCTACCGCGTCGATCCGGTGCCGGGCACGCCGGGCTCGTATTTTGCCTATATAGCCTACGACCTCGACCTGTTTGAACCGGGCTCGATCGCGAACCTCTCGGCTTCGATCATCGGCAACGTTTTCGGCTTCAAGCCACTGAAGGCGTTGCGACTCGAGGACATGCGCTTCCCGGTCGCCTATGTGAAGACGTTCCAGGGGCCAGCCACCGGTATCGTGGTCGAACGTGAGCGGCTCGACAAGTTCGGCCGGCCGCTGCTAGGGGCAACGGTGAAGCCGAAGCTGGGCCTCTCCGGGCGCAACTACGGCCGTGTCGTCTACGAAGCACTTAAAGGTGGGCTCGACTTCACCAAGGACGACGAGAACATCAACTCGCAGCCTTTCATGCATTGGCGCGACCGCTTCCTCTATTGCATGGAGGCCGTCAACCGCGCACAGGCCGCCTCGGGCGAGGTGAAGGGCACGTATCTCAACGTCACCGCTGCGACGATGGAGGATATGTATGAGCGCGCCGAGTTCGCCAAGGAGCTCGGCTCGGTCATTGTCATGATCGACCTCGTCATCGGCTACACCGCGATCCAGTCCATGGCGAAATGGGCGCGCCGCAACGACATGATCCTGCATCTGCATCGTGCGGGTCACTCGACCTATACGCGGCAGAAGAGCCACGGTGTGTCGTTCCGCGTCATCGCCAAATGGATGCGGCTTGCCGGCGTCGACCACATCCATGCCGGCACCGTGGTCGGCAAGCTCGAAGGTGACCCGAACACCACGCGCGGCTATTACGACGTCTGCCGCGAGGACTTCAACCCATTGAAGCTCGAGCATGGCCTGTTCTTCGACCAGTCCTGGGCGAGCCTCAACAAGATGATGCCGGTTGCCTCCGGCGGCATCCATGCCGGCCAGATGCACCAGTTGCTGGACCTTTTGGGCGAGGACGTCGTGCTGCAATTCGGCGGCGGCACGATTGGTCATCCCATGGGGATTGCTGCAGGCGCGACAGCCAACCGCGTGGCGCTGGAAGCGATGATATTCGCCCGCAACGAGGGCCGCGACTACGTCCACGAGGGGCCGGAGATCCTGGCTAAGGCAGCGCAGACCTGCACGCCGCTAAAGGCTGCGCTCGAGGTCTGGAAGGACGTGACCTTCAACTACCAATCCACCGACACGCCGGACTTCGTGCCCACGGCGCTGGAATCCGTTTGAGGAGACATGCGATGAAGTTGACGCAAGGGTGTTTTTCCTTCCTGCCTGATCTCACCGATGATCAGATCTACAAGCAGGTGCAGTACTGCCTCGCCAACGGCTGGGCCGTGAACATCGAGTTCACCGATGATCCGCATCCCCGCAACACCTATTGGGAGATGTGGGGTCTGCCGATGTTCGATCTCGCGGACGCCGCCGGCGTGATGATGGAGCTCGCCGAATGCCGCAGAGTTTATGGCGACCGCTATATCCGCATCAGCGGCTTCGATTCCAGCCATGGCTGGGAGTCGGTGCGGATCTCCTTCCTCGTCAACCGGCCTGCAAAGGAAGCCGAATTCGAGCTGGTGCGGCAGGAGGTTGCTGGACGCGCGATCCGCTACACCACCGTTCGCAAGCCGGTTGAGCACGCTTCGACTTAGAGAGCATTCATTTCCGCGCGGAGCTCTCCCTGCTCCGCTTCCTTGGCGGACAACTGCTTCGCCGTTCGTTCGCGGCGAAGCCCTTTTCTTCGAGATGCCCATGCTTGATCTGCCCGATGTGAAAGCCACCGAGACGAGCGAGGCCATTTTCGATCTCCGCAAGGAGGCCGAAGCGGCAGGAATCACCGAGACGCTGCGCGAGCTCGATCAGGAGCTGATCGGACTAAAGCCGGTGAAAAGCCGGGTGCGCCAGATCGCTTCGCTCCTCCTCATCGAGCGGATACGCCAACGCGCCGGCCTCGTCGCGGCGCCACCGACGCTGCACATGTCCTTCACGGGCAATCCGGGCACCGGCAAGACCACCGTCGCGCTGCGCATGGCAAAGATCCTTCACGGCCTCGGTTTCGTGCGGCGGGGGCAGGTGATCTCGGTGACGCGTGATGATCTCGTCGGGCAATATATCGGCCATACTGCGCCGAAGACGAAGGAGATCTTGAAGAAGGCAATGGGCGGCGTGCTGTTTATCGACGAAGCCTACTACCTGCATCGTCCCGACAACGAGCGAGACTACGGCCAGGAGGCGATCGAGATCCTGCTCCAGGTGATGGAGAACCAGCGCGAGGACCTCGTGGTCATTCTCGCCGGCTATGGCGAGCGGATGACGAATTTCTTTGCCTCCAATCCCGGCTTCCGCTCGCGCATCGCCCACCACATCGAATTTCCCGACTATTCGGAGCCGGAATTGCTCTTTATTGCGGACTTGATGTTACAGGAGCGGGGATATCGCTTCTCTACTGCCGCGCGCGAGGCTTTCGAAAGGTACATCGCGCTGCGCCGTACGCAGCCGTTCTTCTCGAATGCGCGTTCGATCCGCAACGCGGTCGATCGCATCCGCCTGCGGCAGGCCGATCGGTTGGTTACCGATCTCGATCGCATGCTTGGGATCGCGGATCTCGAGACCATCGATTCCTCGGACGTGCTGGCGAGCCGCGTATTCAGCGGCGGCGGGGCCGGTGAGCGGAGCGCAAAGCCATGATACCCGAGATTGTCATCGCCCCCTCGATCCTTGCCGCGAACTTTGCGAGTCTCGGTGAAGAGATCGCCGCGATCGATGCGGCCGGAGCCGACTGGATTCATTGCGACGTGATGGATGGGCATTTCGTGCCCAACATCAGCTTTGGTGTCGACGTGATCAAGGCGATCAGGCCGTTCACGACCAAGACGTTCGACGTTCATCTCATGATCGCGCCGGCCGATCCCTATCTCGAAGCCTTTGCCAGGGCAGGTGCCGACATCATCACGGTCCATGCCGAAGCCGGTCCGCATCTCGATCGCTCCTTGCAGGCGATCCGCGCGCTTGGCAAGAAGGCCGGCGTGAGCCTGTGCCCGGCAACGCCGGAAGCCGCGATCGAATACATACTCGATCGCGTCGACCTCATTCTTGTGATGACGGTCAATCCGGGCTTCGGCGGGCAATCGTTCCTGGGATCTCAGATCGAGAAGATCCAGCGTATCCGCGCGATGATCGGCGATCGGCCGATCCGGCTTCAGGTCGATGGCGGCGTCACGCGCGACAACGCGGCCGTCGTTGCGGCTGCCGGCGCGGATGCGCTGGTGGCGGGATCGGCGGTGTTCCGCGGCGACGGCAGTACCAACTACGCGGACAACATCGCCGCGATCCGACTGGCTGCGGAGGCCGGCCGGGTTCCGAAGCTGCAATATGGTTCGTCTTCGCTGGCGCGAAAGGGCAAGAGCGAGCTGATTCGATAATCGCGGGGCAAGCGACGCCTTCGGGGCGATGTAGGGTACGAAGTCGGGCATCCACTTGGTCGAACGGTATTCCGATCCGATCGGCTCAATCTCCGCTGCACCAAATGAGAGAGCCGCCGGTTCCAGTTCCGCGCGGCTCGGGAAGTCGCGAGCTGCATGCTGATCTGTCGCAGCCCCTGTGTACCGCCGTTACCTTGTTTGCGGCCATACGAGAAAATTTGTACCGAAAATTGCTGCATTTGGTTGTGACTTGCCCCACAGATGCCGCAACTTTGTGGCACCAACAGAATTGAGGGCTCGGCGAAACTTTCCCAAAGTTTGACCCAGGGCAATGCCAGCGGGTCGACGTTCGCGTTAACTCTTTCAGAGTAAAGAGTGGTCCACGCAACAAATGTTTCGCACGAGTGCAATGGGTGTGACGCAAACCGGCGAAATAAGCCGGGCGTAGCCAAGGTGGGAGATTCTCATGGAGAACGTGCGTCGGTACCGTGCTCTGGCGTCCTTGTGCCGTCAGCAGGCGGCATATCGACCCCTGCAGAGCTGGGATCTTCTCGGTCAGGCCGAGCATTTCGAACATCTCGCCGAAGCCGAGCTGAAGGCTCACTTCGATGCGTGCAATACAAAGGGCTCTGACGACGCAGCAGCCCCGACAGATTGGCAGCATACCGCCGCCGCGTGAGGCGCAAAGCTGGCGCTAATGCGACATCAGCGTCGGGACCGTCATGGTTTGCAGCATCGCGCGCGTGACGCCGCCCAGCACGCGCTCCTGCAAGCGCGAATGGCCATAGCCGCCCATCACGAGGAGATCGAGGCCCTCGTCGGCCGCGAGTGACAGGATGGTCGGCTGAATGTCGGCGCGGGTCGCCGACAGGCCGACGATCCGTGCTTCCAGCCCGAGCCGTGCCAGATGCCTTGCGAGCTGATCGGCCGGAGCCGCGCCGGGCCCTGACGTCGATTCGTTCACCGTCATGATGACGATCTCCCCGGCCCGCGACAGGAACGGCATCGCGTCGCGCAGGGCGCGCGCCGCGACGCGGCTGCCATCCCAGGCGATGCCGATACGCCGTGTCTTGAAGGGGGCGCGGAAGATATGCGGCAGGAACAGCACCGGCCCACCCGCCTGGAACAGGATTTCCTGCGGCAGGTCGCTGTCGAAGGATCCATGATCTGCATCGGGCTGCAGCACGACGCTGAGGTCATGGAGACGCGCCATCGCGCCCACCATGTCGATCGCATCCGCCGGGATCGCTCCGATTGGGTGGCAGTGATGGGAAATGCCGGCACGCTCGGCTTCCGTCTCGAACACCGTGAGCGCCGTTTCAGCGCGCTCCATCGCTCGTTCGCGCTCCATCTCGAACACGGCGGCCACCGCCGCTCCGCCTTCCATCACATAGGCCGTGCTGGTTGCGACATAGCCGACCGACACCGCATCGAGGTGGGCGTTGAAGCCGGCTGCGAGCGACACCGCGCCGTCGATGACCGGGCGCATTGGTCGTTCGGTCGGAATGTGGACGAGAATGTCTTTGATCATGGCGACGCCTCCGGCGGAGATCATTTCCACGCCGTAATTTTTCACCGATCCTTCGATGCGCGTTGACCTGCATCAAGCCGGCCAGCCGCGGCGGCGCGTCGCAGCTTCTTTGCCAAGAATTAATCGCGCGGACGGGACGTCGTAATGTTGCGTCGTCAATGTTGAGAGCAAGGCGACTGCTCATACAACATGGACATTTCGACATGAACGATCACATCAATTCCGATTCCGCCAAGCCGCGTGCGATCCTGAAACCCCGGCGCCTCGCGCTGCTCGGCACCGTGGCCGCGCTCGGCGTTGCCGTGCTTGCCGGTGCTTCGAACTCGCCGTTCAACGGCGCGTCCTTCACCTCGCCGGCGCTGGCTGCCGAGTCGGCGCAGACTCCACCCGGCTTTGCCGATCTGGTAGCCAAGGTGAAGCCCGCCGTGATTTCGGTGCGCGTCAAGATCGACCAGACCGACGACAAGAATGCGATGCTGCAGCAGAACCGGATGGATTCGGATGAGGATTCACCGTTCGATCAGTTCCCGAAGGAGTTCGGCTTCCGCCTGCCGAAGGGCATGCAGCAGATGCCCAATGGCATGCCGCAGCGCCACCGCGTGATCACCGGCGAGGGCTCGGGCTTCTTCATCTCGGCCGACGGCTACGCGGTGACCAACAATCACGTCGTCGACCACGCCCAGTCCGTGCAGGTGACGGCGGACGACGGTACGATCTACACGGCGAAGGTTGTCGGCACCGATCCGAAGACCGACCTCGCGCTGATCAAGGTCGACGGCAAGAAGGACTTTCCGTTCGTGAAATTCTCCGAGCAGCGCCCGCGGATCGGCGACTGGGTGGTTGCCGTCGGGAACCCGTTCGGCCTCGGCGGCACGGTGACGGCGGGCATCGTCTCGGCCAATGGCCGCGACATCGGCGCGGGTCCCTATGACGATTACATCCAGATCGACGCGCCCATCAACAAGGGCAATTCCGGCGGTCCGGCCTTCGACATGAACGGCAACGTGATCGGCGTGAACACTGCGATCTTCTCGCCGTCTGGCGGCTCGGTCGGCATCGGCTTCGACATTCCGGCCAATACCGCGAAGCTCGTCGTCGCCCAGCTCAAGGACAACGGCTCGGTCACGCGCGGCTGGCTTGGCGTCCAGGTGCAGCCGGTGACGGCTGATATTGCCGACAGCCTCGGGCTGAAGGAAGCCCGCGGCGCGATCGTCGATACCCCGCAGGACAACAGCCCGGCGTCCAAAGCCGGCATCGAGGCCGGTGACGTCATCGTTGCCGTCAACGGCACGGCGATCAAGGACTCCCGCGATCTTGCCCGTACCAT
This sequence comes from Bradyrhizobium sp. UFLA05-89, assembly GCF_059803475.1. Taxonomy (NCBI): domain Bacteria; kingdom Pseudomonadati; phylum Pseudomonadota; class Alphaproteobacteria; order Hyphomicrobiales; family Nitrobacteraceae; genus Bradyrhizobium; species Bradyrhizobium sp. UFLA05-89. The sequence continues at coordinate 67,106 of NZ_JBANBA010000008.1, forward strand.
CGGCACGATGGCGCCGGGCAGCTCGGTAAAGCTCGACGTCTGGCACAAGGGTGAGAGCAAGACCGTGAGCGTGAACCTCGGCGAGCTTCCGAACGAGCGTCAGGCCAAGGCGAATAGCAAGGCGGACGAAGGTCAGCCGACCGCAGGCACGCCGCGTCTCGGCCTCAGCCTCGCTCCGGCCGGGGACGTACAGGGCGCGGGCCAAAAGGGTGTCGTCGTCACCTCGGTTGATCCGGAAGGCCCAGCGGCGAGCCGCGGCATCCAAACCGGCGACGTCATCCTCAATGTCGGCGGCAAGGCTGTCGCCAGCATCGACGACGTCCGCGCTGAGCTGAAGCAGGCGAAATCCGCTGGCAAGCGCAGCGTGCTGTTGCAGGTGAAGAGCGCGGAGGCGACGAAATTCGTCGCGGTGCCACTCGCCTGAGCAAAGGAAGTTTGCGCAAAAAGTAAAGAGGCGGCCTTGCGGCCGCCTCTTTCGTATCGGCTCGGCTTACCAGCAGCGGTGTCGCAAGCCGTCTGGACCGATATAGGTCATGCCGGGTTCGCAATACCCGCCGCGGAACGGCGCGGTCGCAATCGCACCTGCCGTTCCGATCGCGCCGCCGACCACGCCGGCGGCTAGGTCGCCCGGCCAGAAACCCGAGCCCTCATGGTAGTAAACCTCTCCATGGTGGTTCCTTGCGGCTACCGAACGCGCGTGAGGCTCCTGCGCCAACGCAGGCGCAGCCATGGCGGTGGTGAGGACTGCGGCTGCGGCAAATCGTTTCCAGTTCATGTGCTGTCTCCGTTGTCTTCACACGCCGGACCAACACCTGCCGCCGATAATCGTTTCGGGAACGCTGCTGGTTTGATTTGGAAGTTTGGCCGCGTTCCACGATGATCGCCATCGGCGAAAGCGGCTCAGTTGAGGGGATAAGCCGGCGGCGACCGATAACATTCGCGTTAACGGATCTGTTACGGACAGGGTTCGGCCCAAAAATCCACATTCACTCAAAGTGGTCGCGAGTCGCCTTTGCGACTCGGCGGGCGAGCAACGGTTGCATCGGCGGAACTCCCCGAGGGGGCTGCTTTGTGGAACCGGACCTCGTCAGGGATCGGTGCAACGATGGATCGATTGAAGGCCTTCAGCAGGCGCGCGTTACTGCTGGTGCCGCTTGTGCTCTGCACCCAAAGCGCGCTGGGTCGCGACGACGGACGCTATGCGGATTCGCCGCTCAAGCCATGGTTCGACAGCCTGCGCAGCCATCTCGGTCCATGTTGCTCAGATGCCGATGGCGTGGCTGTAGCCGATCCCGATTGGGAATCATATGGGGGGCACTATCGCGTGCGCATCGACGGTCAGTGGGTCGAGGTGCCCGATGAGGCCGTTATCACGGAGCCAAACCGCGCCGGGCGAACCATGGTCTGGCCGGTGAAAACGGCGTTCGGCATTTCGATCCGCTGCTTCATGCCCGGCACCATGATCTGAAGGGCAGGCATCGACATTGCGCGGCGCACGAGAACTTCGCGCGCCGCCGGATGTCGTCTCACCCGGAACGCTTCTTGCTCGACTTCTTCTTCGAGCTCTTCCGTTTCGACGTCTTCTTCTTCGGGACCTTCTTGCCCTTCTTGCGCGCCTTCGACAAGCCGATCGCGATCGCCTGCTTGCGGCTCTTTACGCGCCCACCGCGTCCACCACGACCGCTCTTGGCCGTGCCTTTCTTGTAGCGACGCATCTCGCTTTCGACGTCCTTGCCGGAGCTTCTCGAATAGCGCCGTTTCTTTGCCTTGCGTGCCATGAGCATCCTCCCTTCAAGGACAGAACCGCTCCACATATGCATGGTTCCGTTTGGAGCGGCCGAGATAGGAACGGCCGCGATATGAAACTGTTGGTCCAACACGCATTCCTCAGCGTGAGGTTCTCAGTCTTGACGACCACCGATCTCGGCCCCACCGTCCACATTGCCAAGCATCCGATCCATCCAATGCTGGTGCCGTTTCCGATCGTCTGCTTCGTCGGAACGCTGGTCACCGATCTTGCCTATTGGCGGACGGCGGACGTGATGTGGGCGAACTTTTCATCCTGGCTGCTGCTGGCGGGCCTTGTCATGGGAACGCTGGCCGCGATTGCCGGGCTGACGGATTTTCTCAGCAATCGCCTGGTGCGAGCGCATAGCGCAGCCTGGCTGCATCTGGCCGGCAATGTGCTGGTCATGGTGTTGTCGCTCGCCAACGCCTTCGTCCACAGCCGCGACGGCTGGACCTCGGTCGTGCCCACTGGGCTGATCCTTTCCGCCATCGTGGTGCTGCTGTTGTTGTTCACGGGCTGGCAGGGCTGGACGATGGTCTATCGTGACCGGATCGGGATCGCGCGATGATGTCGTTCTCGTGCAAACGGCAGATCGCGAAGCTCGCACTTGCCGGAACGTCTCTGGCGCTTCTCGCTGGCTGCAATGATGGCGGTGGCGATCCGGCGGCGCAGGTCGGATCGCAGCCCAATCTGCCCGCGATTCAGCAATATTTGTTTCCGCCCATGAACGTTGCCCGCATCATCGGCTGGAAGGAGAACGAGACGCCGGCTGTAGCGAAAGGCTTGAAGATCAAGGCCCTCGCCAAGGGATTGCAGCATCCGCGATCGATCTTCGTGCTGCCCAATGGCGACGTGCTGGTGGTCGAGTCCAAATCGCCGGCGATCGAGCCGGTCCATCGTCCCAAATCCGTAGTCATGGGCTGGATCGAGAAGATGGCGACGTCCGGCGGCGAGGAGGCAGCGAGCAACCGGATCACGCTGTTGCGCGACAGCAATGGCGACGGCGTACCGGAGGTGCAGAGCACCTTCCTCGATCAACTCAAATCGCCCTTCGGCGTGGCGTTAGTCGGCAACGATCTCTACGTCGCCAACACCGATGCGATCGTGAAATATCCTTACCATGAGGGCGACACCAGGATCACCGCGTCCGGCACGGTGTTGACGCCGTTGCCGGGCGGTCCGATCGACCACCACTGGACCAAGGCGATGATCGCGAGCCCGGACGGCTCGAAGCTCTATGTCGGCGTCGGCTCCAACAGCAACATCGTTGAGAACGGGATCGGCGCCGAGCGCGATCGCGCCGCGATCTGGGAGGTCGATCGTGAGACGGGACGCTCGCGCCTGTTCGCGGAAGGTTTGCGCAATCCAACCGGGCTCGGCTTCGAGCCGCAGAGCGGAAAACTCTGGACTATCGTCAACGAGCGCGACGAGCTCGGTCCCGATCTCGTGCCCGACTATCTGACCTCGGTGAAGGACGGCGGCTTCTACGGCTGGCCGTACAGTTATTATGGCAAGCACCTTGATCCGCGCGTGCAGCCGCAGCGGCCGGATCTCGTGGAAAGCGCGATTGTACCCGACTATGCGCTGAGCTCGCACGTCGCTCCCCTGGGGCTTGCCTTCTACACAGCGAGCGCGCTGCCAGAGAGCTACCGCGGCGGCGCCTTCGTCGGCGAGCACGGTAGCTGGAATCGCCAGACGCTCAACGGCTACAAGGTCGTGTATGTACCGTTCAGGGACGGCCAGCCCGACGGCAAGGCACAGGACGTCGTGACCGGCTTTCTCGACAGCGACAACAAGGCGCGCGGTCGCCCGGTGGGGCTGGCGGTCGACAAATCCGGTGCGCTTCTGATTGCGGATGATTCCGGCAACACCGTCTGGCGCGTCACCGCCGGCGGTTGACGCGTGGCGGAGAACAAAATCATCCCGCGCGGAACGGACCGGCAGCAGTGCGGATTAACCGCAATGGTCACGATCAACATCCTCGACAGGCCGATCGAACGCATCCGCGAGACCTGCGAGATGATGGGCGCGCGCGACAAGTTCGAACGCGCGCTCCCTGAGCTCGAGACCTTCCTCGAAGCGGAGATCGCCAGAGGGGAGACGGGCGAGGCGCGGCTTACCTATGACGGGCTCTGCTTCCTCAATGAGGCCTTTGCGCGGAAGTGAGCCGGCAGGTCAGAACGAATTGGCAAGCTCGATCTCGGCCTCCAGCGCCTGGATGCGCTTTGCGGCCTCGTCGAAGCTGAGATCCCTCGCATACTGACCGGGCTGATAGGCCTCCTCGCTGAGCCGCCTCAGCCGCAGGACCTGGGCCCGCGTCATCTGCGCGGTGAGGAAATCCTTGGCGTCGTATTTACCTTCCACTCGCATTTCCACTCTCCATCCCTGAATCGTGACTTGACTATATGTTCTTATTTTGTTCTAACAAGCCATGGACAACAGAATTAATGAAATTCGTCGTAAAATCAGTGCTTTAAGGTCGGGTATGATCGACCTTGAGACGTCGGTGCGCGACCTGGTCAACCGCGATCGCGATTGCAGCGAAAGCGCGGTGCGATTGCTCGGATTGCGCCAGGACATGAAGCGGCTGATCGCCGACTGGAAGTCGGCCGGTGGCGGCGATTTCGTGCCTAATATCGGAGAGCGGGTAAGACTACGCGCCGAGGTGAAGAATGCGGGCAAACCGCAGCGCATCGCTGCTCGCTGCTAAACTTTTCGGAGGCTCGCCGTGGATGAGGACCCGGACTCGTACCGGATTCTGAAACTGCGTGCAGAGATTCTCGAACTGGGCTCAGCCATTCGCCAGTTGCAGCGTGCGGGCCTCGACGATGCCGCAGCCCTGCTTTTGATTGCGCGAAAGCGCGCGATGCTCGAAACCCTCGTGAAGTGCGAGCCGCAAAGCATAGCGCTGTCCCGTTCCGACCTTAAGCCTTAACATGCCTGACATCCGACGGGGCTATGTCGGACACGTCCCGCGACGTGCCGGAGTTTTCCGATGTCGGACACCGAGACGACAGCGCTGCTGCGCGCGGTTCTCGCTGAGATCTGCGCGGGCATACCCGCATCCGAGACGGCCGCGCGCGAGCGCGTTGCCGCGACAGTCATCGAGATGATCCGGATGGGCTGCTGCTCGGCCGACGAACTCAGTCGCGCCGGCCGCGATGCGCTCAACCGTGCCCCCACGATGTGGCGCTAAATCATGATCCGGAAGCGTCTGGAGCGTTTTTTCCGAAGAGATCATGCTTAAACAACATCCCAAAGCGCGATGACGATTCGTCCTCATCTCATTGCGCCTTAGTTAGCCGCATCGCGCGTCGGATCCTGTCAAGCAAGAAAAAGCCCCGCAGATGCGGGGCTCTTCCGGGTGGTGCAAATGCGCTCACTTCGAGCTGCTCGGCGTGTTCATGCTGCCGGCTTGATTGGTGCCCGGGCCGACATTGCCCTGGCTCGATGGATTGGCGGCTCCGCCGCCGCTCGATTTCATGTTCGCACCGGTCGTGGTCTGCGACGACGTCGCGGACGAATGGTGCTTTTTGTGCGTTTTGGCTTGGGCAGCCAATGGCGCGGCGGCGAGGCCGGTGGCCAGGATCATGGCTAAGGCGAGCTTGGTTTTGTTCATGCGCGGAACTCCCTTGAGTAAAATTGACGCAGGGAGCCAACAGCGATTGGGCGCGAGAGTTCCAGCGCGAGCTCAACATGCGCCGTCGCGCGTGCTTCAAGTTTCCTTGTCATCCATCAAAACGAATACGGCACCGGTCAGCGTTGCGCCGATCGCAAAGCTCGTCACGAGTGTGATGACGAACACGAAAATGGTCGGGCTTCCGCCAGCCCTGAGCAGTGTCGCAACGGCAGGATTGATGAGCACCAGCGCGAGGCCGAAGGTGAGTCCGAGAGCGGCGCCCATCATCGCCTGCGTCATCAACGTGATGGCGCCGGCCGTCGAAACCAAACGTGGCGATTTTCGCGTTCGCATTGTCGCCCTCGGCAATCGTCCGGAAAAACGCACTGGATCATCGCGAGTTCCTCTGAGGCCGCGTCTTCCTGAACAAATATTCATAGTGCGCGATCTTCAGGTGGCGTTCATGAGAGGCGTGAGAAGGTCGGGACTGAAGCAACGACAAGGAAAGCTCGAATGGGAAAGGTGATCTTTCTGTACCGCTCCCTTGCCTATCGCAACGCGGCGGCGGAAATGCTGCGCAAGGCGCGCACGCTGCCGCGTGGTGCGGAGCAGCGCGCCGCGCGAAGCTACGCAATGGCATTGCGCGATCTGGAGCGGAGCGAAGCCTGGCTTGAGGGGCGCATCGCTGATGCGCCGTTGCAGATGCAGGCGGTGAGGGTGCGGGCCCGGCGCTAGCCCGAGGCGCGCTGCAATTCGCCGGCGATCGCTGCGTCGAAATTTCCGGCTGCCGGCAGCGTCGCCTTCCGTGTCAGCGGCACTTCGAGGCGGCACAGAAGACCCTCGGCGCGCCAATCGAATTGCGCCTGTCCGCCGAGTTGGGACTCGACGCTCGCGAGCAGGCTCTTGGTACCAAAGCCGCGCGCCTTCGGCTGCCTGACCAGGGGCCCCCCGGATTCCTCCCAGGTCAGCGCGAGCATCTCGCCACTCACCTCCCAGCCGATCGCAAGCCGCCCCGACCGTGTCGACAACGCGCCGTATTTGGCCGAATTGGTGAACAGCTCGTGCAGCGCCAGCGCCAGCGTTTGCGCGGTAGCCGGCACGAGCTGCACTTCGGGACCCGACAGACGGATCTGGCCGCCGAGTGAATAGGGCGCGAGCTCCTCCTCGATGAGCTTGTTGATCTCGGCGCCCTGCCAGCTCGACAGCGACAGGATGGTGTGCACGCGCGCCAGCGCATTGATACGTCCTTCGACGGCATTGACGTAGGTCTTGACGTCGTCGGCGCGGGTCAGCCGGACGATTGATTGCGCGAGCGCCAGGGCGTTCTTGGCGCGGTGGTCGACTTCGCGGGCGAGCAGGTTCTGCCGATCTTCGGCGCGCTTGCGCTCGGTGATGTCGACAGTGACGCCGCTCACCCGCACCACGCGACCGTTTCCGTCCAGCGTTGCCGCCGCCGTTCCGACGCACCAGCGCACCTCGCCATCCGGCCGCTGAATGCGGAATTCGGCTTCGTAGGCGCGCGTGCCCGTGTTGAATTCGGCGATCGCCTTGCGGAATTGATCGACATCGTCGGGGTGCAGCAGCGCCTGCACGCTGGCCGAGGTGACGTAGAAGGTCTCCGGGCTGACGCCGAAGATGCGATACTGACCTTCGTCCCACATCCAGTCGCCGTTGATCCAGTCCCAGTCCCAGGATCCCATCTTGCCGGCGGCGATCGCCATGCTGCGCCGTTGCTCGCTCTCGAGCAGCTTGGCGGTGGAGCTCTCAAGCTCGGCGGTGCGCGCGCGAACGCGATCCTCCAGTTCCTGGTTCAGCCGCTCGAGCTCGCGCGTCTTGCGATAGAGTTCAGCGAACACCTTGATCTTGGCTCGCAGCACCTCCGGCACGACCGGCACCGGAACGTAGTCGACCGCGCCCATCTCGTAGCCGCGCAGGCGATCGATGTCGGAAACCTGGATTGCCGAGATGAAGATCATCGCGATCTTCTGGAAGCGCGGATGCTCGCGGATCATCGCCGCGAGCTCGAAGCCGTCGAGCTCGGGCATGCACACGTCGACCAGGATCACCGCGATCTCGCTCTTCAGCAGGATTTCCAGCGCCTCGCGGCCGGAGGAGGCGATCACGAGGTTCTCGCCGAGGTCCTTCAGGATCACCTCATAGGCGAGCAGCTTGGCCGGCTGGTCGTCGACGAGGAGGATGTTGACCTTTTCGTGGTCCATATTCGGATCCCACTCAGCGATGCAGCCACATGCGGATCGCAAGCAGCAATTGATCGGTGTTGACGGGTTTGGCGAGATAGTCGGAAGCGCCCGCTTCCAGACATTTCTCCCGATCGCCCTTCATCGCCTTCGCGGTCAGCGCGATGATCGGCAGGCGCAAAAAGGCCGGGTTCTCCCGAATCACGCCGATGGTCTGATAGCCATCCATCTGCGGCATCATGATGTCCATCAGCACGATCGCGATCTCCGGATTGGATTCCACCAGCGCCACCGCCTCGCGGCCGGTGGTGGCGGTCAGCACCTTCATGCCGCGACGTTCCAGCACGCTCGACAGCGCGAAGATGTTGCGGGCATCGTCGTCGACGAGCAGGGCGGTCTTGCCGATCAGGTCCTCGTCGGAACTGTTCAGCTTCTCCAGCATGCGCTGCTTCTCGGTCGGCAGCTCCGTGATCACCCGGTGCAGGAACAGCGCGGTCTCGTCAAGCAGGCGTTCGGGCGACTCCACACCCTTGACCACGATGCTGCGCGCCATGGTGTGGAGCTCGGCATCCTCTTCGGCCGAGAGCTCGCGCCCCGTGAAGACCACGACCGGAATGTTCGACAGCCTCTCGTCGCTGCGGATTTGGTCCAGCACCTCGAACCCGCTCATGTCCGGCAAGCGTAGATCCAGCACCACGCAATCGCAAGGAGCGTCGCGCAGCGTCGAGAGCGCGCCAGCGCCGGTGTCGGTCGCCACGATCTCGATGTCGTCGTGATGCAGCAGCTCGCGGATCGAGAGCTGCTCCGCTTCGTTGTCCTCGACGATGAGGAGCCGCTTGCGCCGCGGCCTTGCGTATTCCTTGATCTGGGTCAGCGCGGCGGAAACGCCCTCGGTCGTCGTCGGCTTGTTGACGAAGGAGAAGGCACCGCGAGCGAGTGCGTGCTGGCGGTCCTCGTCCAGCGTGATGATCTGCACGGGGATGTGGCGGGTCAGTGGATTATGCTTGAGCTGGCTCAACACCGTCCAGCCCAGCATGTCCGGCAGGAAGACGTCGAGCGACACCGCCGTCGGCTGATATTGCTTGGCGAGCTCCAGGGCTTCAGCGCCGCGTGCGGCGACCAGCACCTTGAAACCCTTGTCGCGGGCGAGATCGACCAGCACGCGGGCATAATGCGGGTCGTCCTCGACGATCAACAGAATGGTGTCTCCCGGCTCGAGATTGAGCCGGTCGTCAGGAAGTTGCTCGATGACCCGCTCGGGCGCAGTCGCCTGCGCCTGGAGCGCGGGCGGCTGGTTGGCCGTGGGCGCGGCCCGTGGCGCGAGCGTCGGCCCCGAGTATTTGAGCGGCAGGTACAGCGTGAAAGTGGAGCCCTTGCCAGTCGCGCTGCGCAGATGGATCTCGCCGCCAAGCAGGCTTGCGAGCTCGCGGCTGATAGCGAGCCCGAGGCCGGTGCCGCCATATTTGCGACTGGTGCCGGCGTCGGCCTGCTGGAAGGCCTCGAAGATCAGCTTCTGCTTCTCCAGGGGAATGCCGATGCCGGTATCCGAGACCTCGAACGCGATCACTGCCGGTGCAGCGTTGAGCACGGGGTGATCCGGTGTCCAGCCGCCGGGCGCATCGGCGACCTTCAGGCGCACGCCGCCATCGGCCGTGAACTTGAAGGCGTTCGACAACAGGTTCTTCAGCACCTGTTGCAGCCGCTTGGAGTCGGTGACGATGCTGCGGGCGAGGTTCGGATCGACCTCGATGTTGAAGGACAGGTTGCGGTTCTCCGCCTCGTGCCGGAACGGACGCCCGACGGTCTCCAGCAGGTTCGCGGTCAGGATCTCCTCGGCATCGACCGTCACTGTGCCGGACTCGATCTTGGAAAGATCGAGAATGTCGCTGATCAGGTTCAACAGGTCGGTGCCGGCGCCGTGGATCGTGCGGGCGAACTCGACCTGCTTCGCCGAGAGGTTGCCATCCGGATTGTCGGTGAGCTGCTGGCCGAGGATCAGGATCGAGTTCAGCGGCGTACGCAGTTCGTGGCTCATATTGGCGAGGAATTCGGACTTGTATTTCGAGGTCAGCGCAAGTTCGGTTGCTTTCTCCTCGAGTGCGCGGCGGGCCTGTTCGATCTCCTGGTTCTTGCGCTCGACTTCCACGTTGCGCTCGGCGAGCTGCTGCGCCTTCTGCTCGAGCTGGTCGTTGGTCTGCTGCAATTCGCGCTGCTGGGCCTGGAGCTCACCTGCAAGCTGTTGCGACTGCTTGAGCAGGCCTTCGGTCTGCATCGTCGCCTCGATCGAGTTGAGCACGATGCCGATGGAGTCCGTGAGCTGCTCCAGGAAAGTCATTTGCGAGGTCGTGAATGAGGCGAGCGAGGCGAGCTCGATCACAGCCTTGACCTGGCTCTCGAACAGCACCGGCAGTACCACCAGATTCTTCGGCACGGCGCGCAGCAGCGCCGAGTTGACCGGCACCACGTCGGCCGGGATGTCCGCGATCACGCGCGGGCGCTTGTCGAGCGCACATTGCCCGGAGAGACCGTCACCGAATTGCAGCACCTGCGGATAGGGATAGGCGCCGTCGCCGGCATAGGAGGCTAGTAGGCGGAGCTGCGGGCTGTCCTCGTTCTCGATCTGGTAGATCACGCCGGTATGGGCATTCACCAGCGGCGACAGCTCGGAGAGCAGGAGACGGCCGACGGTGGTGAGGTCGCGCTGGCCCTGGAGCATGTTGGTGAATTTGGCAAGGTTCGTCTTCAGCCAATCCTGCTCGGTGTTCACGTCCGTGGTGAGACGCAGGTTGGTGATCATGGTGTTGATGTTGTCTTTCAGCTCCGCGACCTCGCCGCGGGCATCGACCTGGATCGACCGGGTCAGGTCGCCCTTGGTCACGGCGGTCGCGACCTCCGCGATGGCGCGCACCTGCGAGGTGAGATTCGCCGCCAGCAGATTGACGTTGCCGGTCAGGTCCTTCCAGGTGCCGGCCGCGCCCGGCACGTTGGCCTGGCCGCCAAGGCGTCCCTCGACGCCGACCTCGCGCGCCACCGACGTAACCTGATCGGCGAAGGTCGCGAGCGTCTCGGTCATGTTGTTGATGGTATCGCCCAGAGCGGCGACCTCGCCCTTCGATTTCACCGTGAGATTCTGCTTCAGGTCGCCGTTGGCAACCGCGGTCACGACCTTGACGATGCCGCGCACCTGCTCGGTGAGGTTCGCCGCCATGAAGTTCACGGTGTCGGTGAGGTCCTTCCAGGTGCCGGCGACGCCAGGCACCTGGGCCTGGCCGCCGAGCTTGCCTTCGGTGCCGACCTCGCGCGCGACGCGCGTCACCTCGCCGGCGAAGGCGTTGAGCTGGTCCACCATGGTGTTGATGGTGTTCTTCAGCTCGAGGATCTCGCCCTTCACATCGACGGTGATCTTGCGGGAGAGGTCGCCGCGGGCCACGGCGGTCGTGACCTCGGCGATGTTGCGCACCTGCGTGGTGAGATTTGCGGCCAGGAGATTGACGTTGTCGGTGAGGTCCTTCCAGGTGCCACCCACGCCGGGCACCACGGCTTGACCGCCGAGCCGACCCTCGGTGCCGACCTCGCGCGCGACGCGCGTCACTTCGGCGGCGAAGGAGCGGAGTTGCTCGACCATCGTGTTCAGAGTGTCCTTCAGCAGCAGGATCTCGCCGCGCACGTCGACCGTGATCTTCTTCGAAAGGTCGCCGCCGGCAATGGCGGTGGCGACCTCGGCGATGTTGCGCACCTGTGCGGTCAGGTTCGAAGCCATGAAGTTGACGTTGTCGGTGAGGTCCTTCCAGGTGCCGGCGACTTCAGGCACTTGTGCCTGGCCGCCGAGCTTGCCTTCGGTGCCGACCTCGCGCGCGACGCGCGTCACTTCCGAAGCGAAGGCGTTGAGCTGGTCCACCATGGTGTTGATGGTGTTTTTCAGCTCAAGGATCTCGCCGCGCACATCGACGGTGATCTTGCGCGACAAGTCGCCGCGCGCCACGGCAGTCGTCACTTCGGCGATGTTGCGGACTTGGGCGGTGAGGTTGCCCGCCATCGAGTTCACGCTATCGGTGAGGTCCTTCCAGGTCCCGGCGACGCCGGGCACGTTGGCCTGGCCGCCGAGACGGCCTTCGGTGCCGACCTCGCGCGCCACGCGTGTCACCTCGCCCGCGAAGCGGTTGAGCTGGTCGACCATCGTGTTCAGCGTGTCCTTGAGCTGAAGGATCTCGCCGCGCACGTCGACGGTAATTTTTCGTGACAAGTCGCCGCCGGCGATTGCGGTTGCCACTTCGGCGATGTTGCGGACCTGGGCGGTGAGGTTACCCGCCATCGAGTTCACGCTATCGGTGAGATCCTTCCAGGTGCCGGCGACGCCGGGCACCTCGGCCTGGCCGCCCAGCTTGCCTTCGGTGCCGACCTCGCGCGCGACGCGCGTCACCTCACCGGCGAAGGCGTTGAGCTGGTCGACCATCGTGTTCAGCGTTTCCTTGAGCTGAAGGATCTCGCCCGACACGTTCACGGTGATCTTCTTCGACAGGTCGCCCTTGGCCACGGCGGTCGCGACCTCGGCGATGTTGCGGACCTGGCCGGTCAGGTTCGAGGCCATCGAGTTGACCGAGTCGGTCAAGTCCTTCCAGGTGCCCGCGACGCCACGCACCTGAGCCTGACCGCCGAGCTTGCCTTCGGTGCCGACCTCGCGCGCGACGCGCGTCACTTCGCCTGCGAATGCGTTGAGCTGGTCCACCATGGTGTTGATGGTGTCCTTCAGCTCCAGGATCTCGCCGCGCACGTCCACGGTGATCTTCTTCGAGAGATCGCCGCCCGCGACGGCCGTCGTCACCTCGGCGATGTTGCGGACTTGCGCCGTAAGGTTCGACGCCATCGAGTTGACGCTCTCCGTGAGGTCCTTCCAGGTGCCGGCGACGCCGAGCACGTTGGCCTGGCCGCCGAGCCGCCCTTCGGTGCCGACTTCGCGCGCCACGCGTGTCACTTCGCCGGCGAACGCGTTGAGCTGGTCGACCATGGTGTTGAGCGTTTCCTTGAGCTGAAGGATCTCGCCCGACACGTTCACCGTGATCTTCTTGGAGAGGTCGCCGCTCGCGATCGCGGTCGCGACGTCGGCGATGTTGCGAACCTGCGCAGTCAAGTTCGAGGCCATGAAGTTGACGTTGTCGGTGAGGTCCTTCCAGGTGCCGGCCACACCGGGCACTTGCGCCTGGCCGCCGAGCTTTCCTTCCGTACCGACCTCGCGCGCGACGCGCGTCACTTCGGATGCAAAGGAGTTGAGCTGGTCCACCATGGTGTTGATGGTGTCCTTCAGCTCCAGAATTTCGCCGCGCACGTCCACGGTGATCTTGCGGGACAGGTCGCCGCGCGCCACGGCGGTGGTCACGTGGGCGATGTTGCGAACCTGCGCGGTCAGGTTGCCACACATCGCATTGACGGAGTCGGTGAGGTCCTTCCAGGTGCCGGCGACGCCGGGCACGATGGCCTGGCCGCCGAGCTTACCGTCGGTGCCGACCTCGCGCGCCACGCGCGTCACTTCCGAGGCGAAGGAGCGAAGCTGGTCCACCATCGTGTTGATGGCTTCCTTGAGCTGCAAAATTTCGCCGCGGACGTCGACCGTGATCTTCTTGGAAAGGTCGCCATTGGCCACCGCGATCGTCACCTCTGCGAGGTTGCGCACCTGGTTGGTCAGGTTGTTCGCCATCGAGTTGACGCTCTCGGTCAAATCCTTCCAGACGCCGGTCACTTCCGGTACCTGGGCCTGACCGCCGAGCTTGCCTTCGGTGCCGACCTCGCGGGCCACGCGCGTCACCTCGGAGGTGAACACGCCGAGCTGCTTGATCATGGTGTTGACGATGGTCGCCGATTGCAAGAATTCGCCGCGCAAGGGGCGGCCGTCGACGTCGAGCTTGACGGTTTGCAGCAGGTCGCCTTGCGCCACCGCCGCGACTGCGCGCGTCACCTCGCGGGTCGGCCATAGGAGATCGTCGATCAGCGTGTTGACCGAGCCTTCCATGTCGGCCCATGAGCCGGAGGCGAGACCGAATTTGACGCGCTGGCGCGTCTTGCCTTCACGCCCCACCACCTGGCCGACCAGCTCGAGCTGCTGTGCCATGCGCTGGTTCGCGGCGATGATCTCATTGAAGGTGTCGGCGATCTTGCCGTCGATGCCGAGATAGTCGCCGCTCATGCGCACGGAGAAATCACCGCTGCGCATCGCTTGCAATGCCAGCAGCAATTCCTGCCGGGAGTCGGCTTCCGGAGTGCCATTCACTTTTCGTTTGGGGACGCGACGACCGGATTGCGAAAGTGGTCCGGGATCGAGGTCGCTCATTTCATTCCCCCCGCAGGTGCGTTTCCGAATCCAAAGCAGTACGCAGTTCTGGAAATAGAACGTCAGCTAAATTCCAAATCAAGCTACAACATTGGAGCACGAATAACTGGAACCTGCCTCGCTCAGCCCGGCCGAAACAACGCGGGGGAGGGAACAGGGTTCCATCGATTTCAGGAATTTTTTCTTTGGCTTGCGAGCGTCGTTCCCAACGCGGAACGGCAGAACGGGACGTTCGGAACGGAGCGCGCGACCTCCGGTTAGCCCGTGAAAAGAAGGAGCGTGTTATGAGAATAGTAACCGTAGCCATTGCGGCCACCTTGCTGATCGCCGGCGCGGCCTATGCGCAAAACGGTGCACCGAGCGGCCGAGGGGCCGTCACGGGAGACCCGGCGGCGAGTTCAGCTACACCCGGCTCCGCACCGACAACGGGAGCGGCAACGCAGCCGAGCCGGAGCGGCAGCGGCACATCTACCTCGGGCGGCCGGGACAACAATGGCGACCAGGGCAGGGACAAGATGCCCGAGAGCAATCGCACCGTGAAGCCGGAGAGCGAGCAGCATCATCCCGAACGGTGAGTGTCTACTTGTCGGCCATCGTACGCGCGGCGTCCCTGAGCTGCGACCGCAGGACCGGCAATTGTTCGCGCGCGAAGACGCTGAGCGCGTCATTGTCGGGCGCTCGCAGATAGCGCTCGAGCAGGGCGATGGTCTCTTCATATTCGGCGACTTGCGCCGCGTAGAATTGCCTGACGCAGGTCGGCCCTTCAGAGTCGTCGGGGCCGGTGAGTGCGGCGCCCGCTGTCGAGGCCTTGCGAACGTTCGGCTCGGCGCCGATCGCTTGCTGGATCTGCTTCAGCGCCTTGTCGCGCTTTGCTGCATCCTCGGCCCGCGAGATCGCCAGGGTCTTGACCTCCTGATTGCCCCTGAGATCGGCGCTCTCGAGCAGGCCTTGCTGGAATCGCCCGAACGCATAGAGGCCGCTGATGACGTCGGTTGCCGTCGGTGTGCGCACGGAATCGTGCCCTGCCCATGTTCGCTCGTCGCTACTGTCGGCGAGCACGGCGGTGTTGATGAACAACAGGACGGTGGCGACGATCATGCGCATGGACCGTCAATAGCGGGTTGCAGCAGAAGTTCCCGCGACATTACGATCCGGTAAGGGCGGTTGCGTGCAGCACCCTTGCTTCCCACCTGTCCGATATGAAGCAATCCGATATTTTCAGGGAAAACGCCGAGAACTGCCTGCATCTTGCCGAGCGGGCCGAGGGACAACCCGCCTTCAAACGCTACCAGCGGATGGCGGAAGCCTGGTCGGCGCTGGCGGAGGAGCAGGACTGGCTCGACGGCGAAATCCCGCCAGTCACCCAACGCGTGCCGCAAAAGAAGCCGACATCATAGCCGCTCTCGCGTTCGTGAGTCCTCGTGTGAGACCGCTCACGGACGATGCGCGACCAACTGACGATGATCCGGAGTAAGGTCACTACAGACCCCGTTTGTTCATTTCCAGCAGGAGGATTGCAATGGCTCCCCGTCTGGCTCTGTTCGTCCTCATCATGGCGTTTGGCATTTCCGCCACCTTCGCGACGGTGACGACGCTGCGGCAAGTCCATTTGGCGCATTCGTCGCGGCCTGTCGCGCAGCATGCGCGCAGTTAGGCACGGTTGACCTCCCTGATTCCCCGCTGCTCCGGAACCATTGCGGTTGCGGCGCGTAAGCGTCTTTAAGACAGACGAAACGCGGGAAGTACAATCATGACGCATTCCAACCATGGCATCGTTCGCGACAAGCGCGCCGAGGAGCAGCCGCGCGACAAGCAGCGCGCGCAGTCCGTACACAAATCCGGTGCGAAGGGTTCGCCGTCGAAGGAAGCAACGCGCGATCCCGAGTTGAACGATCAGGCCAAGACGCCGGGGTCGGGCATGACCCCTGATGATTCCGGCACGCCGCCGACCGGTTGAGACCTAGAGGAACGAATTCATCTCGGACGCGTAAGTGGATTGCTTGCGGCTTCATACCCCGGTGGGCCGGAAGCAATCTCCAAGGACGGCCCTGGCATACCCGTGCCGGGGTCGTTTGCCGTTGTGCTCTCGCAAGTGCGATCAATCCTCGGCATCGCTCGGCGTGTGGCCGGCAGGGCCGCGACCGAACACGCCATAGTCGCTCGACTTGACACCAGCCAGGCCATCGATGCCGGCACTGGCGAGACCAAGCTTGAGAAGTTCGCGCACCGCGGCGGCGCGTGTCGGCATGCGGTGGCGGAAGCGGAAATCGTCGACTGCACTCAGTTCTTCAGGCGAGAGCATGACTTGCAGTCGCTCGGCGCGAAGATCGTTCATGTTCAGCCACTCAAAATTGGCAAGGTTAGTAGTTTACTCAACGAACCAACTCGGCGCGGGTTCCGCAAGCTCCTCAAATTTCGCCAAATGAGTGAATTTATCATGCAAAATCAATAACTTATGTAATTGCGGGAGCGGCTATAAGTGTGCATGCTGGACTTCAATATCGCTCCAAGAAACTGGAGAGAAGCGATGCCCGATCAGGTCAGACTGCCGCGCAGACTATCCGAAGAGCCCGAGGCGCCGGAGCCGCGCCGGCCAAGTCATCGGAGGGTGATTGAGCAACTCGACCGGTGGGCCAATAGCCCGGGCCTGCAACCCCCACGAGGTCGCGATGCGGAAACGGAAACGTTCTGATCCCCACACATTCGAGCAACGGCTCGAAGAGCACCGTCGCCGGCTCGAGGACGAGCTTGCAAAACTGCGAGGTGGACGGCAGCGCGAGTTGCTTCTGGCGCGTCTCGAGCAGCTTCAGTCTGCCGCCGAGATGCACGAGTTTCTGTCACTACGACGCTAGCCGGTCGGCAGATGTGTGGCCGTGCTGCCGGTCATGGCGTGCGACGCGCAGCTTGCGACGCAGCCACCACATCGACACGGCAACGATTCCCCACGCGAGCAGCGCGACTGCGAAGGCCACTGCAACGCTTGCCAGGACGGTGATGTAGAACACAGCTGCGAAGGTGACGAGGCCGACGCTTCCCAATCCGGCGCCCGCGGCATCGAGTGCGGCAGCCTGTCGGCCACGTCTTTCGCCGCTCAGACCAGCCTTCTCCTTCTTGTGGCGTTCGTGGCGATCGATCAGCGTGGCGCTGGCACAGAAGATCGCGGGCAGCGCGAGGAACAGGCCGCCCACGGACGTACCGAATTGCTTGCCGATGAGACCGGCCAGGACGGTCGCGGCACCGCCGAGCACGAAACGGATGAGATATTCGTACCAATGCGTTTGCTTCAGGGATGACGTCGACAGCTTGACGGGCATCACGTGAATCCCCCGAAGCTCGTCAGCAGGCCGAACGCGACGGCGAGCCAGACGACGAAAGAGATGATCGTCGCGGACAGTGCCGCCATGTGCCATCGCATCAGCAATTGGCACACGACGAAGCTGTAGCAGGCGAGCGCAACGGCGCCATAGATCATTGTCCAGCTTTCGGCCGCGGCGTAAGTCGCGCCATGCTGGGCGACGGCAATGCCGAGTGTCGCCAGCGCGACCGAGGGTGCGGCGCTCAACAGGCCGGCAAAGCTCTTGGGCCGCAGCATGTCGCTCAGGATCGCGAAGGCGGATACGATCAGGCCTCCCGCAACGAAGCGTAGGACCTGCTCGGTCACGGCCGTTCCCGCGCATTGCGCTTCATGAGCGCGCGCGGTCTCAACAGCCGCTCGACCGCGGCGCCGAGCGCAAAGCCCGCCACCACGTCGCTCGCCCAATGCGCCAGCAGGACGATGCGTGTCAGCGACAGTCCGATGGCAACGGCGCGCAAAGCGCGACGCGGACCGCGCGGTAACAGGCCAGCAGCAGAGGCAAGCGCACCCATGTGAACGGCATGTCCGGATGGAAAGGCGTCGCGCGATTTCCCCGACATCGGAATGCCGCGGCGATGGCCGCGGATGGTGAGCCTGTCCGGCCTGGTCTGATCAAAGACCGATTTCAGAATATGCGGCAGCACCGCCGTCACGAGCGACACCGCAAGCACGTGGTTGGCAACCGGCCGCGCTGCCGGACGTCGCGTCGAGGCGTAGAGCCAGCCGGCGGCGGCGAGGGCCAGCAGCACGTGCTCGTCGGCGCCCCAAGTGAGGGCCTCCGCGGCCTCTTCCATGCGTGGGTTGGCATGAGCGGCGATTTCATCGGCGATCGCAATATCGATCCGGGTCGGCTTGACTGTAGCGAGTGCCATCGTTGGTCGGTCGGCGAAGGAGCTCCGTGTCAAGGTTGTAAAGCGGGGGCGCGAGCGAAGTTCCGCTTCCGTGGCCTTTAAGGCTGCCCCGATCCGCCCGCCGAACCATAGATCTGCCCCGTGGCGTAGCTCGCGTCCGCTGCGGCCAGCTGCACATAGATCGAGGCGAGTTCCGCCGGCTGGCCGGGACGACCCATCGGCGTCTGGCCGCCGAACTTTTCCAGCTTCCGCCGGAGACCTGAAGCGGCGTCCAGATCGGGCCTGGCGCGACGCCGTTGACGCGGATACCGCTTGGGCCAAGCTGCTTTGCCAGCGACTTGACGTAGTTCATCGTCGCCGCCTTGGTCCGTGCGTAGTCGTAGAGGTCGGGCGAGGGATCGTAGGCCTGCTCCGACGTGGTGCCGATGATGCAGGCCCCCGGCTTCAGATGCGGCAGCGCCGCCTTGATGATCCAGAACGGCGCGTAGATATTGGTCTTCATTGTCGCATCGAAATCATCCGAGGAGACATCGAGGATCGAGTCGCGTGCCTGCTGCCGCGCGGCGTTGCAGACGATGACGTCGAGCCCGCCGAGGCCCTGCATCGTGCGTTCGACGAGCTCCTTGCAGAACGTTTCGCTCCGAAGGTCGCCGGGAATGGCAATGCCGATGCGGCCTTCCTTCTTGATCAGCGTGATGACGTCCTGTGCATCCGGCTCCTCGTTCGGCACGTAGACGCGCGATGACGATATCTCATCGCGCTCTTAGTGCTTTTAGTTAAGAGGCGGTGAGATGCCGACAAGTCTGTCGGCATTCACAAAGCGGCGCAGTTCTCACTTTCTGGACTGGCCGACGCTCGGCGCCTTGCCGAGCTCCTGTGCCATGTCGAAATGGTGTTTCAGTGCGGGCAGCGTCTTGCTGGCCCAGTTCTTCAGCTCGGGATTGTCGCCGCCATTGGCATAGCGCTCGAACAACGATACCGCGTCCTTGTGTGCGCTGGCTTGGTAGGAGTCGTAATCCGAGCTGAAATCCTTGCCTGATGCGCCCTTGAGTTTGTCGAGCTTGCTCTGATGCGAGCTGTCGAGGATCGTCGGCACCGTCGCCTGGACCTTGCCGCTGCTGACGAGCTGCTTCAGCTCCGTCGAGGTCTTGGTGTGATCGGTCACCATCTGCTGCGCGAAGGTCTTCTCCTGCGCATTGCCCTTCTGCTCGGCGAGCTTGCTTGATTCGATTTCGAACATGTCGCTGATCGCAACTTCCTTGACGAAATCGGCCGTGGCGGGAGCCACGCCGAGCACCGAGTTCACGCCGGTTTTCTCGCCGACCGATTGCGCGAGCACGGGGCCTGCGAGCAGGCAACAGCCGACTGCGATCAGTGTGCGTCTCATGGTCCTCATCCTCCGACTTGGCGGCGTTCAGAACGTGGTCGCTGCGCTGGTGTTGTGGGGCGACCAACATTCGGTTTGAGCGCTTGTTCCAATGCCCCCGCTAGTCAGTTGGATTGCGGCCGGTGCGCGGGTTGAGCGGCTTGGTCGGCGGCCGCCGTAGCCCTTCAGGCAGGAACGGCTCGCCGGCTTGCGCACTCGGCATCGCGCGCACGTCGGCGTAGCGCTGCGCCCTCTCATGCGGGGTCTCGTTGTTGTTAATCCGCCGCTTCACGTCGACGCCGCCGACGGGATCATTGACGCCATGCTGGATGTCGCGGAAGTCGCTCATGTCTCACTCC
Source organism: Bradyrhizobium sp. UFLA05-89 (assembly GCF_059803475.1). NCBI lineage: Bacteria > Pseudomonadati > Pseudomonadota > Alphaproteobacteria > Hyphomicrobiales > Nitrobacteraceae > Bradyrhizobium > Bradyrhizobium sp. UFLA05-89. The sequence continues at coordinate 86,965 of NZ_JBANBA010000008.1, forward strand.
TTTCAAGGCAGGATGGATTCGAGCATATGGCGCGCGGTGCTCTTGAATTCGCGTCAGGGAAAACCGCTGCTTTTCAGCCTTGTTCCAGGCCGCGGCGGGGAACACGTGGCGGGAGCGCCGGAACGATCGCTTCGCGGTTTGGTTGATCCGCAAAAGCGAGTCTCAACGGAGATCTCACCATGATGGATCAAAGCGAAACAGGCGCGCTGATCGGCAGCGACAAGGTCGAGGGGACTTCGGTCTATGGCGTCGACCACAACAGGATCGGTTCGATCGAGCGCGTCATGATCGACAAGAAGAGCGGCAGGGTTTCTTACGCCGTGCTCGGGTTCGGCGGGTTCCTCGGGCTCGGCAACGATCACTATCCGCTGCCCTGGCAGTCTCTGAAATACGACACCGACCTCGGCGGCTACGTCACAGGCATCACCGCCAGGGAGTTGCGCGGTGCCCCGCACTACGGCGAGGCGGCCGAGTGGAACTGGAGCGACGAGGCCAAGGTGCGCGCGCTGAACGCCTACTATGGCGTGCCGATCATCTAGCGCAAATTCCGAATAGGAGTTTCCGATGAGCAGGGAAAAGCCCACGGACGATCCCCGACAGCAAAACGACTGGGGATCGCATGCACAGACGGACAAGCCCTGGAAAGGCAATCCGGAGAAGGAACAGAGATCGGGCGAGGCGAAGCCCGATCTGGAGAAGTGGCACGAGAGCAAGACGCATTGACCGTGCGAGGGCCGGGGAGTTCGTCTCAACGGGCGAAAGCGCGCGCCACTTTGTCGGTGTCATCGCCCGGCTCGACCGGGCGATCCGGTATTCCAGAGACGGTTGTGGCTTCGCGGATGAGCCGCGGCGTACTGGAGGCCCCGGTCAACCGGGCATGACGGCGGTCGCACGCGTGAAATGCGGACGAGCTGTCAGTACGTCTGAACTAATCGAGGTACTGAATCGTGGATGCTCAAACACGAGCGCGTGGGCCGTCCGCGGAGCAGCCGCTGTTGCCGGAGCAGCCGCTGTTGCCCCCGCACAAGGACAGCCCCCAGGACGTCTCGAACAAGGCCCGCGAGGCGGCGGATGCATCACCTGTGCCCTCGTTGCGCAACCGCCTGCGCGAGCACTGGCTGCTCACGGCCGCGGGTGCCCTCGTCCTGGTCGCTCTGCTCGTGGCCGGCATCGTCTACTGGCTCAACATCCGGCACTTTGAATCGACCGACGATGCTTTTGTGGCCGCGCGCAGCTTTTCCGTCGCCTCGAAGGTCGCCGGCTACGTCACCGACGTCCCTGTCACCGACAACCAGCACGTCAATGCCGGCGATCTGCTGGCGCGGATCGACGAGCGCGACTATCGGATCGCGCTTGACCAGGCCGAGGCGCAGCTCGCGGCCTCGCAGGCCAATATCGGCAACGTCGAGGCCCAGATCGACTCCCAGAAGGAGCAGATCAACCAGGCCAAGGCACAGCTCGAACAGGCCCAGGCCCAGCTCAAATTCGCGCAGGAAGAGGACGCGCGGGCGCAGGATCTCGTCCAGAAGGGCGCCGGCACTGTTCAGCGCGCGCAGCAGACCCACTCTGACCTTCAGGCGCAGCAGGCCAACACCGAGCGTGCGAAGACTGCGGTAATCAGCGCCGAGCTCGGCATCAAGACGCTTGAGGCGCAGCTCGAAGGTGCGAAGGCGCAGGCGAAGCAGTCCGAGGCGCAGCGCGATCAGGCCAGGCTGAACGTCGACTACACCAGCGTGCTAGCGGCGCAGCCTGGGCGCGTCGTCAAGCTCAGCGGTGCCAAAGGCACCTACGTCACGCCGGGCCAGAGCTTGATGATGTTCGTGCCCGATGATGTCTGGATCGTTGCGAACTACAAGGAAACGCAGCTCAAGGACATGCGGCCTGGCCAGTCTGTCGAGATCCGCGTCGACGCCTATCCCGACCGCAAGCTCACTGGTCGCGTGGCGTCGGTGCAGCCGGGCTCCGGCACGGCATTCAGCCTCCTGCCGGCGGAGAACGCGACCGGCAATTACGTCAAGGTGGTGCAGCGCGTGCCCGTGAAGATCGTGGTCGACAGCTGGCCGGCCGATCTGCCGGTGGGACCGGGCATGTCGGTCGTGCCCTGGACGAAGGTGCGATGACCGACATCGCGCAGGGTGGCGCGGCGGCGGGTGGCTGGTCGCCGGAGCGCTCCGCGGCGGGCGGACACAATCCCTATCTGATCGCCTTCGTGGTCTCCATCGCCACCTTCATGGAGGTGCTCGACACCACCATCGCCAACGTCTCGCTACGCCACATCGCCGGCGGGCTCGCGGTCGGCCTCGACGAAAGTACCTACGTCATCACGAGCTACCTCGTCGCCAACGCCATCGTGCTGTCGATCTCGGGCTGGCTCTCCACCGTGATCGGCCGCAAGCGCTTCTACATGATGTGCGTTGCGACCTTTGCGGCGGCATCGCTGCTCTGCGGCTTCGCCTGGAGTCTCGAGGCTCTGGTGCTGTTCCGTATCTTGCAGGGTCTCGGTGGCGGCGGCATGGCTACGAGCGAGCAGGCAATCCTTGCCGACTCCTTTCCGCCCCACAAGCGCGGGCAGGCGTTCGCGATCTATGGCGTCGCCGTCGTGGTCGCGCCCGTGATCGGCCCGACGCTCGGCGGCTGGATCACCGATACCTATTCTTGGCATTGGGTGTTCTTGATCAACGTACCGATGGGCCTCGTCTCGTTGTTCCTGGTCGGCACGCTGGTGAAAGAACCATCCGGTGCGGAAGAGGAGAGGGCAGCCCTGCTCGCGAGAGGGCTACGTGTCGACTACATCGGATTTATTCTTGTCGCGGTCGGTCTCGGCTCGCTCGAATTCGTGCTCGATGAAGGCCAGCGCAACGATTGGTTCGGATCGAACATGATCGTCGCCTTTGCCTGTCTTTCCGCGTTTTGTCTGCTAGCGCTAGTTCCCTGGGAATTGCTGCGCGACGATCCCATCGTCGATATTCGCCTGCTCGGGCGGCGACAGTTCGGCGCCTGCTTCGTGGTCATGTTGGGCACCGGCGCGGTGCTGATCTCGACGACGCAGCTCATTCCGCAGCTCTTGCAGACCGAGCTGAACTACACGGCGATGCTTGCGGGCCTCGCTCTGTCGCCCGGCGGCGTCGCAACACTGGTTCTGATGCCGGTGGTCGGCCGCCTCGTCAGCATGGTGCAGCCGAAATATCTCATCATGACGGGTGCGGCCATCTGCGCCGTCGCGATGTGGCATCTCACCGGACTCAACGGCGACATCACCTATGGCTATGCGGCGATGGCGCGCATCTTACTCGCCCTCGGTCTGCCCTTCCTGTTCCTGCCGGTGACGACGGCCTCTTATGATGGCGTGCCGCCGGACAAGACCAACCAGGCATCTGCGCTCATCAACGTCGCGCGCAATATCGGCGGCTCGATAGGCGTTGCACTCGCGCAGACCATCCTGGCGCAGCGCCAACAATTTCACCAGAGCCGGCTGATTGAGCATCTTGCGCCGTCCGATCTCGGCTATCAGCAGGGTGTGGATGCGATGACACGGTTCTTTCAGGCGCAAGGCTCGAATGCATCGGATGCGGCCTCGCAGGCGATCGCCTGGGTCGGCAGGACCTTGCAGCAGCAGGTCGACTTCCTCGCCTATATCGACGTGTTTTGGACGCTCGCGATCATCGCCGTCCTGATGATCCCCGTCGCTGCGATGCTTCGTCCGATCGACCTGCATGCCCCGGCGCGCGGGCATTAATTGCTTGGCCGTTCGCAAGGTCCAATGACCTAAGTCTGAAAAAGGAACTAATCTGAAAGATCAGGATATTTTGACCTATTACCCTGGAAGTGCAGCGAAAATTTGACAGTTCTATTTTAGAACTACAGGTTTGCTCTCGATATCACCCGACGACCTGTGCTGCGTGAGCGGTCGATACTGCCACGGCGCAGCCCCTCATGAGGAGGCGACCTTGTCCAAGCGAAACGCCACGGCCGCCATCATCGGCGCCGGCGACTATATCGGCGCCGAGATCGCGAAGAAGTTCGCATCTGAAGGCTTCACCGTTTTTGCCGGCCGTCGCAACGGCGACAAGCTCGCGCCGCTGGTGAAGGACGTTGAAGCGGCCGGCGGCGAGATCCACGCCCGCTCGCTCGATGCGCGCAAGGAGGAGGAGATCATCTCCTTCCTCAATGACGCCGACAAGCACGCGCCGCTCGAGGTCTGCATCTTCAATGTCGGCGCCAACGTCAATTTTCCGATCCTCGACACCACCGAGCGCGTATTCCGCAAAGTCTGGGAGATGGCATGCTATTCCGGCTTCCTTGCCGGGCGCGAGGCGGCGCGGCTGATGCTGCCGCGTGGCGGAGGCAACATCTTCTTCACGGGCGCGACGGCCTCCTTGCGCGGCGGCAGCGGCTATGCGGCGTTCGCCAGCGCCAAGTTCGGCCTGCGCGCGGTCGCCCAGGCGATGGCGCGCGAACTAGGCCCGAAGAGCATCCACGTCGCGCATCTCATCATCGATTCCGGTGTCGATACCGAATGGGTGCGGCAGCGTCGCCTGGAGGCGCTCGGTCCCGATGCGCTTGACAATCCCGATCTCCTGATGCCGCCGGCCTCGGTCGCGGAGTCCTATTGGCAGCTCTATCAGCAGCCCAAGAGCGCCTGGACATTCGAGGTGGAGATCCGTCCCTTCGGAGAGAAATGGTGACCGTGGCGCGGATCTACGGCTAAACTCGCGCCAGACAAACATCCAGGAGGAGGACGCTTACGTGAAGACCGCGATCACCGAACTTTTCGGCATCGAGCACCCGATCATCCAGGGCGGCATGCATTTCGTCGGCTTTGCGGAGCTCGCCTCCGCCGTCTCCGACGCCGGCGGACTCGGCATCATCACCGGGCTCACCCAGAGGACGCCGGAGCTGCTCGCCAAGGAGATCGCGCGGTGCCGCGAGATGACCGACAAGCCGTTCGGCGTGAACCTCACTTTCCTCCCGACTTTCTCGGCACCGCCTTATCCCGAGTACATTGCAGCCATCGTCGAGGGTGGTGTCAGAATCGTCGAGACCGCGGGCCGCAGCCCGGAGCAATACATGCCGGCGCTGAAGGCAGCCGGCGTCAAGGTGATCCACAAATGCACTTCGGTGCGCCATTCCCTGAAGGCCGAGCGGATCGGCTGCGATGCGGTCAGCGTCGACGGCTTTGAATGCGGCGGCCATCCCGGCGAAGACGACATCCCCAACATGATCCTGCTGCCGCGCGCGGCGGAGGAGCTGAAGATCCCCTTCGTTGCCTCCGGCGGCATGGCCGACGGACGCAGCCTCGTCGCAGCACTTTCGCTGGGTGCCAGCGGCATGAACATGGGCACGCGCTTCATCGCCACCAAGGAAGCCCCGGTGCACCAGAACGTGAAGAACGCGCTGGTCGCAGCGAGCGAGCTCGATACCCGCCTGATCATGCGTGCGCTGCGCAACACCGAGCGCGTGCTGAAGAACGCCAATGTCGACCGTCTGCTGGAGATCGAGCGCGATAAGCGCGACAAATTGAAGATCGACGACATCCACGACCAGGTGGCTGGCGTCTATCCCAGAATCATGATCGAGGGCGAGATGGATGCCGGGGCCTGGAGCTGCGGCATGGTCGCAGGCCTCATCCACGACATTCCCTCCTGCAAGGAACTCGTCGACCGCATCATGAGCGAGGCCGACGAGATCATCCGCGACAGGCTGATGGGCTTCCTCGACGGCAAGGCGGCGGCGCGCAAGGTCGCGTGACGTTGAATTTGCGACCCAAACGATGAGGATCGCGATCAGCGATCCTCATCGCGCCGCGTCATGGCGAGCCGATCAACAACGCGTGTGTTGCCTCGCTCCGCGGCGTACTGTTTGCTGACGGGTCAGGACTGGGGCCTCTCCCGAAACGCCATGGACAGCGAACCCGTAACCGTCAGGCGACGTGATCTTCTTGCGTTGATCGGCACGGTAGCCGGCAGCGCTGCCATGTATCATGCGATGACGAGCCTCGGGCTCGCATCGGAATCGCGCTACAAGGGGCCGATCCGGCTGGAAGGCGATCCCAAAGGCGCCTCCGTGCTCGTGCTGGGCGCGGGCCTAGCCGGCATGACCGCGGCGCTGGAGTTGCGCAAGGCGGGCTACACAGTCCAGATCCTCGAATTCAACGGTCGTGCCGGCGGCCGCAACTGGACGCTGCGGGGCGGCGATGCCTTCACCGAGCTCGGCGGCCACAAGCAGGTGTGCGAGTTCGAGGATGGTCTCTATCTCAATCCCGGGCCGTGGCGCATTCCCTATCATCACCGCGCGCTGCTCGATTACTGCAGGCGCCTGGGCGTCGCCCTCGAGCCGTTCAATCAGCTCAATCACAACGCTCTCTTGCATTCGGTGCGCGCCTTCGACGGCAAGCCGCAGCGCCTGCGCGCCGTGAAGGCGGATTTCCAGGGCCAGATCGCCGAGCTGCTCGCAAAGGTCACGCAGCAGGGCAAGCTCGACGAGACCGTCTCGAAGGAGGATCAGGAGATCCTGCTCCAGGCGCTGCGCTCCTGGGGCGCGCTCGATAATGGCTATGGCTACAAGGCAAATCTGATCTCGGCGGAATTCCGCGGCTACACCAAGGATCCCGGTGGCGGATTGACCGCGATGCCGGAGCCGAGCGAACCGGTGGGTCTGTCGGAAGTGCTGAAGTCGCGGCTCTGGCGCTATTTGCGCGGCTTTGCGCACTACAATTTTCAGACCACGATGTTCCAGCCGGTCGGCGGCATGGACATGATCGGCAAGGCCTTTACGAAGGAGGTCGGCGATCTCATCCGCTACAACGCCAAGGTGACGCAGATCCAGCAGGACGCGCGCGGCGTCACCGTCAGCTATGTCGATGCCAAGAAGCCCGGCGCGGTGCAGCAGGTCCATGCCGACTGGTGTGTCTGCACCATCCCGCTGACGATTCTGAGCCAATTGCCGCTTGACGTCAGCGCCGCCATGAAGTCGGCGATCGATGCCGTTCCCTATGCCGCTTCCGTCAAGATCGGCCTGCAATTCAAGCGTCGGTTCTGGGAGGAGGACGAGGCAATCTATGGCGGCATCAGCTACACCGATCTCCCGATCCGCCAGATCGCCTATCCGAACTATCACTACAACCGCGCCGGGCGCGGTGTGCTGCTCGGCGCCTATCTGTTCGACGGCCCTAACTCCTACGAATTCACTGCGATGTCGCCGGCCGAGCGGATCGCGCGCGCCGTCGAGTTCGGCGCCGTCATTCACCCGCAATACAAAAGCGAATTCGAAAATGGCATCGCCGTCGCCTGGCACCGGGTGCCCTTCGTGCTCGGTTGTAGCGGCGACTGGAGCGACGAGACGCGCGCCGCGCACTACGACAACCTCTGTCAGATCGACGGCCGCATCGTGCTCGCGGGCGAGCACGCCTCCGCACTGCCGGCCTGGCAGGAGGGTGCGATCCTCTCCGCGCTTGACGCGATTGCGAGGCTGCATGACCGCGTGGTGAGAACATGATGAGTGAGGGTTTTCGATGGGAGCGATGGCCGGTGCGGCTTGCCTTGTCGGCCCTCATGATGCTGTCGGCAACCGCGCGGGCGCATGACGGTCCCGAAAACCGCATCTTCAGCTCTGGCTTCAATTTTGCGGAGACCACGGGCGAGGAGCTATTCGCCAATGTCTGCCAGGGCTGCCACATGCCGGATGCCGGCGGGGCCTCCGGCGCCGGCGCCTATCCGTCGCTCGTCGCCGACAAGAATCTGGAAGCGCGCGGCTATCCCGTCTATCTCGTGCTTAACGGCCGGCGCGCCATGCCTCCGTTCGGCGAGATGATGACGGATGCGCAGATCGCCGCCGTCGTGAATTATCTGCGCACGCATTTCGGCAATGCGTACGGCGATGCAGTGACGGCGAACGAGGTGAGGGACGCGCGTCGTTGACGTCCCGGCAAGAAGGGGAGCCAATGAAATTCACCACCGCGGCCGTCATTGGCGCGCTGCTTGCGATTGCCCATGCGGGCACGGCTCACGCCGAGGTCATCCGGCACCCCATTCCGAACTCGATCTTTCCGATCGCGCAGGCGGTGCAGGTCACCGGCAATGCCACGACCTATTATGTCAGCGGCCAGGTGCCGCCGGCCGCCAACAAGGATGCCGATCCTCAGAGCCGAGAGGCCTACGGCGACACCAAAACTCAGACTGTCGGCGTGCTCAACCGCATCAAAGGCATTTTGGAGGGGCTCGGCCTCACCATGGGCGATGTCGTCAAGATGCAGGTCTTCCTGGTGCACAATGCGTCGGCACCGATGGACTTCAAGGCCTTCATGGAGGGCTACACCCAATTTTACGGCGGCAGCCAGCCCAACCTTCCAGCCCGTTCGGTGGTTGGCGTCGCTGCGCTTGCCAATCCCGGCTTCCTGGTCGAGATCGAGGTGATCGCGGTGAAGGACGCGAAATAAGACGGGGGCGGTTGCAAAAACGGCAGAACGATCGCGCTTGCCAAAGCGCGCCTCCGCTGTCTGAATTCAGCGAGGCTGCATTCTGGAGCACGCGATGAAGACGACGATCACCAACAACGGTGTTTCAGGCCGGAACGCGCTCATCCTGGTGGCGTGCGCGGCCCTGCTGCTCACCGGCGGGGCGGTGGCTGCAGAAGGCCTGAGCCCGCAGCAACAGCTTTCCCATGACGTTTACAAGGAACTCGTCGAGATCGACACCACCACCGCGACCGGCGACACCGCACGCGCGGCCGAAGCGATGGCGGCACGACTGAAGGCGGCGGGCTTTCCCGATTCGGACGTCCACGTCTTCTCGCCCGCGCCGCGCAAGGGCAATCTTGTCGCCCGTATGCACGGCAGCGGTGCACGCAGGCCGATCCTGCTGGTTGCGCATCTCGACGTCGTGCCGGCACTGCGGGAGGATTGGTCGGTTGATCCGTTCAAGTTCACCGAGAAGGACGGCTACTACTACGGTCGCGGCACGGCCGACGACAAGCATATGGCGTCCGCCTTCATCACCAGCATGATCCGTTTCAAGCAGGAGGGCTACAAGCCCGACCGCGACATCATCGTCGCGCTGGAGACGGACGAGGAGATATTTGACCGAGACGGTCTCGGCATTCAGTGGCTGATCCGGAACAAGCGCGACCTCATCGACGCCGAATTCGCGCTCAACGAGGGCGCCGGCGTGGGCCTGAAGGACGGCAAGCCGATCCGCGTCGGCGTCCAGACCAGCGAAAAGATCCCCGTCAGCTTCCAGCTCGACGTCACCGATCCCGGTGGTCACAGCTCGGTGCCGCGCAAGAGCAACGCGATCTACAAGCTCGCCGAAGGCCTGGTGCGCCTGTCCAAGTTCAGTTTCCCGCTCAAGCTGAACGCGACAACGCGCGGCTATTTCGAGAAGAGCGCGCAGTTCGAGAACGAACAGACCGCGGCCGACATGCGCGCCGTGATGTCGGACAAGCCAGATCCGGCGGCGCTGTCCTTTGTCCGGCTCGCTGCGAACCCCGTCTACAACGCCCAGCTCCGCACCACCTGTGTTGCGACGATGCTCCAGGGCGGGCATGCCATCAACGCGCTGCCGCAGTCGGCGAGCGCCAAGGTGAATTGCCGCATCATGCCGGGCGAACCGGTCGAGGAGATCAAGGCGACGTTGGAGCAGGTGCTGGCGGATCCCGACATCAAGCTGACGCAGATCGATACGGCTGTCATCAGCGCCCCCAGCGAGCTGCACGAGGAGATCATAGGCGCGATCGAGAAGCTCTCGGGCGAATTCTTCCCCGGTGCCATCGTGCTTCCGGTCATGAGTTCCGGCGCCACCGACGGCAGCTACCTGCGCAATGCGGGCATCCCGACCTACGGCCATTCGGGCATGGCGATCGACATTGGGGAAAACCGCATCCATGGCAAGGACGAGCGTGTTCCCGTGGCGTCGTTCTACAAGGGACAGGAGTATCTCTATCGGTTGGTCAAGATGCTGGCCGGAGGTTCCTGAGCCTGCGAAAGGCCTGTGAATCGGGGGATCGACTTCGGCGGCCGCTAACCCTGATGACAATCTGCCGCTGGAAATCCGTCTCGCGCCTCCTAAATAAGGGTAAAATTGCCCTTAGTTGAATTTCAGGAGGCTGTTCTTGGTCCTGAAAGGTGTTTCTTTCGGCCTCGCCACCGCGCTCGTGCTGGCATGCAGCAACGCGGCGATGGCTGACGACTACAAGCCTGACGAATATCTCGGCCTCGATCTCTCCAAGGCGGTGCTGTCGCCGAAACGGCTTGGGCCGACGACGCAGTTCGCGCCGGTCCAGGTGGAAGCAAGAAGTGACGCGGCGCGTGCCGTGCCTGACGTCACGCCGAAGACGGTCGCGACCGAGCGCGTGAAGGCGCCGGAGCAACGGGTTGCTCGCGCGAAGAGCGCGCAACCGCGTGGCGTTGCCCGCACCAAGCTTGCGCATCGGCACACGAATCCGCTGGACGCGCAGGCTATGGACGCTCGCGTCCAGACCTGGCCGTGCAGGTCGGGCGGCATCTGCAACTGGAAACGTTGACGCGCAGCGTCATCCGTCCGTCGCAAAACGGTGGGCGCGGAGTCAAAAAACCGTCGGCTTGGAGTCAAGGAGCGCAGGCACCTTTCGTCGCGATTCGACGAAGGTTTCCTGAATGGCAACGCTCCGCGCATCGCGCGCATGGACCCGGCGGCAGTTTCTCGTCCGCTCTGCATCCTCCCTCGCGCTCGCCGGTCTCGGCCCTCTCGCGAAACCAAATCTCAGCCTCGCCGCTGACCGCCCGCTGATTGCGGGCGGCATCCAATCGGGCGACGTGTCCGAAGGCTCTGCCGTCATCTGGTCGCGCGCCGATCGGCCCGCGCGGATGCAGGTCGAATGTGCCACCGACGAAAGCTTCAAGACGATCCTGTCCGCGGCATCCGCCAACGCACTGCCAGATGCCGACCTCACCTCAAAAGTGCTGCTGCGCGACCTCCCGCCCGGGCAGGACATCTTCTATCGCGTGCGCTTCGACGACATCGCGACCGGCGTTGCCGGCGAGACGCGCACGGGACATTTCCGCACCGCGCCGGCCGCTGGCCAGTCGGTCTCTTTCGTGTGGTCCGGCGACACCGCCGGGCAGGGCTGGGGCATCGATACGTCGCGCGGCGGCATGCGCACCTATCGCACGATGCTCGACAACCGTCCGGACTTCTTCATCCATTCGGGCGACCATATCTATGCGGACTGCACCATTCCTTCCGAACTGAAGCTGCCGAACGGCGAGATCTGGCGCAACCTCGTTACCGAAGAGAAATCGGAAGTCGCGCACACGCTGGCGCAGTTTCGCGGCAACTACAAATACAATCACCTCGACGAGAATTTCCGCGCCTTCCATGCGGAGGTGCCGATGTTCGCGCAATGGGACGACCACGAGGTTACCAACGATTGGTCGCCTTATGGCAGCGTCGACGAGACCGGCTTTGATGCCAACGGTACCTCGCGCCTTGTTTCGCGCGCCCGGCGCGCGTTCTTCGACTTCATGCCGATCCGCGAGATCCCGCAGCTGCAAGGCCGTATCTATCGGAAGATTGCTTACGGGCCGCTGCTCGACGTCTTCATGATCGACATGCGTAGCTACCGCGACGGCACCTGGAACAAGGGCGAGGACCGCAACGGTTGGATCCTGGGCCGCGAGCAGCTCGCCTGGCTGAAGCGGGAACTCGCCGCTTCGCGCGCGACCTGGAAGGTGATCGCGGCCGACTTGCCGATCGGGCTGATCAGCCTCGACGCCGTCGCGCTCGGCGACGGTCCGCCCGACCGGCGTGAGCACGAGATCGCGGATCTGCTGTCCTTCATCAGGCGCGCCGGCGAGCGCAACATCGTCTGGCTCACCGCCGACATGCACTACACGGCGGCGCACTACTACGATCCCAACCGCGCGGTCTTCCAGGATTTCGAACCGTTCTGGGAGTTCGTCTCAGGCCCCCTCCATGCCGGCACCTGGGGACCGGGCGAGCTCGACAACACCTTTGGACCGGTCGCGATGTACCAGCATGGCTGCAATGCCGAGCAGGGTGAGAACCTTGCGCCCTGCTTCGGACTCCAGTTCTTCGGCCGCGTGGACATCGATGGCCGCACGGGAGTCATGACAGTGACGCTGAAGGACGTCGACAACCGCGACCTCTGGTCGGTTGACATCCTCCCGCAGCCGCAAGTGCGGCCTGCCGTGGTGGCACAGCATTCGTAAGAGGCTGGCGCCAGCTAACCCGATCTTGATTGGCCCCGCCTTAGCCGCCCAGCTATAGTGCTCAGCTCGCCATCGCTCTTCCACCACCGAAAATTCTGCTTGCGCGGCCCTTTGCGGCGCGCATCCGGCGGGCTGGAATTCGTCAGGAGTGTTCTCATGGAAAATCTCAAAACCCAGGGCATCAGCATGCCCAAGCTCGGCCTCGGCACGTTCCGCATGCAGGGCGATGTCTGCCGCGCCGCGGTCGAAAGTGCGCTGTCGCTCGGTTATCGCCACATCGACACCGCCGAGATGTACGCCAATGAGGAGCCGATCGGTGCGGCGATTGCCGGCGCCGGCGTGCCGCGCGGCGAGCTGCACGTCACGACGAAGGTCTGGCACGAGAACCTCGCACCGGACGCGATCCGCAGCGCCTTCGACGCCAGCCTCAACAAGCTTCGGCTCGACCACGTCGACCTTTATCTTGTGCATTGGCCGTCGCGGAGTGCGAACTGGCCGGCGGTTTTCGAGACGCTGATGAGGCTGAAGGAAGAGGGCCGGACCCGCGCCATCGGTGTCGCCAATTTCACCACCGCGCTGCTCAAGCTCGCGGTTGAGGAGATCAGGGCGCCGATCGCCTGCAACCAGATCGAATATCACGTGATGCTCGACCAATCGAAGGTCATTGACTATCTCGTCGCAAAATCGATTCCGCTGATTGCATATTGCCCGCTGGCGCAGGGACGCGTCGCCTCTGATGCGGTCCTGGGCGAGATTGGCCGCAAGCACAACGCGACCGCTGCGCAGGTCGCGCTGAAGTGGTTGCTCGATCGGAAGGATGTAGCGGCGATTCCAAAGGCGTCGCGGCCGGAGAGCCAAAAGGCCAATCTCGACGCGCTGAAGATCACGCTCGATGACGACGATCGCAGAAAAATCGCCGCGCTGCCCAAGGACAGGCGCTGCGTCAATCCCGGCTTCGCGCCGGCATGGGACTGATCTTGCCGCGTGCGCATGCAAGGAAATGGCCCCACCGGGGCCATTTCAGCGTGCGCATTAGTCGTAGTGGCGGTGGCCACGCTTGATCACCACAACCCTGTCGCCGTGATGATGCCAGCCACGATGCATGCCGTAGTCACGGTGCTCGCGGAATTCGGCGCGGGCGCCGTAGGGGCCGTGATAATGGTTCTTGATCACCACCGTCTCGGCGCTCGCCATCGTCGGCACCGCGATCGCAAGTGCGCCGAGAGCCGCGACGACATAGCCAAGCTTCCTCATGATGTCCTCCTCCAATGAACGCCAATTTAAACCGCGCATGCGCGCGAACGTTCCGGAGGAACCGCCAGGAAAATTCTGAACGGTTGTTCAGTTTCGGCTTGCGTGCACTCACGTGCTGTTGCCGCAGCGGTGCTGCGCAGGTGTCGGCGCGCCGGTCTTGACGAACTTGCCGTCGCGGATGGTGTAGTCGCCGCGCTCGCCGCGATTGAAGATCGCGCGCAGGCTGCCGTCCTCCTGCAATGCGAGGCCAAACTCGCGCGCCTGATGCAGCGATGGGAAGAACACCATGATGTTGAGCAGGCCGTCTGCGTCGGTCGAAGCACCCACGACTTCGTTCTCATCTCTGGCATCACCGAAGTCGCGGCGATACATCACCCGGCCGTCCGGCCTGACCTCGTAGGTGAGCATTGCGCCCTTGTCGCGATCGGGCGGGAGCGAGCAATCGATCGCCCAGGAGCCGAGCAGCCCCCAATTGTCGATCGTTGCCGCGAGCGTCTCGGCGTCGACTGCGGATACGAGCGTAATCCAGACCAGCGCGGCCATCATCCCGCGCATCAAGAATAATCCCGTCACTTCCGAAAATCCCCGCCACGGTCCGCCGCAATGGCTTCAAGCCTAGCATTGTTATGCCGCACTGCAACTCGGCATGCTTATGCATGATGCTTGCACCTGCACACCGCGCGGCGCATCATCTCCACAATAAATAGAAGGGGGAACGTCGCCATGACCGGGTTGTCGCGTCGCCAGCTTCTCATGTTCGCCGGATCGTCTGCCGCGGCGGCTCTCTCGGGTCGGGCCGAGGCGGCGATGGGGCCGGGCGACAAGTTCGATCTCGTCATCAAGGGTGGCGACGTGATCGATCCCAGCCAATCGTTTCGCGGCAAACGCGATATCGGCATCCGCTGGGGCGTGATCGAGGCGGTCGAACCCGAGATTCCGGCGGAGCGCGCGCTGAAAAGCATCGACGCTTCCGGCAAGCTGGTGACGCCCGGGCTCGTCGACCTGCATTGCCACGTCTATCCCTATGGCTCGGCCATCGGCATTCCCGCAGACGAGCTGGTACAGTTTCAGGGCACCACCACCGTGGTGTCGGCTGGCGATGCCGGCGTGAACAATCTCGCGGCGCTGCGCCGCTACATCGTCGCGCAGTCGCGGGCGCGAATCTACGCCTTCGTGCATATCGCCAATAACGGGCTGTCGGCGTTCCCCGTTGCCGAGCTCTACAACATCGACAATGCGCAAATGGAGGCCTGCGCGATGGCGCTCGCGGAAAATCCGGACTTTCTCATCGGCGTCAAGGTGCGCATGTCCGAGAACGTCATCTTCAAGCATGGGCTGGAGCCGCTCAAGCGCGGCATCCAGGCCTGCGAGCTCTGCGGCTGGCCGGCCAAGATGATGGTCCATATCGGCGGCGTCGAGTCCAAGGAGCTGATGTCCGACATCCTCAACCTGCTGCGCCCTGGTGACGTGCTGACGCATGCCTATTCCGGTGCGCCGAACATGTCGGGCGCTTTCACCAACATCGTGCAGGACGGCCGACTATTGCCCGCCGCGCTCGCCGCCAAGCAGCGCGGCGTTATCTTCGATGTCGGCCATGGCGGCGGCAGCTTCGATTTCACGGTCGCGGAGGTCGCGATTCCCGGCGGCTGCACGCCGGACACCATTTCGTCCGACATCCACGTCTTCTCCGGCAACTCGCCGGGGATACCGTTCCTCCCCAACGTCATGAGCAAGTTCATGACGCTCGGCTTCTCGCTCGAGCAGGTGGTGTCGATGGTAACGGTCGCGCCGGCCAAGATCATCAATCGGGCGCCCAAGCTTGGCACCCTCCAGCTTGGCGCTCCCGGCGACGTCGCGATCATGGAGCTTGTCGAGGGCACCGTTACCTTCGTCGACACCCGCAACAACAAGCGCGAAGGCAAGGCCTACCTGAAGCCGGTCCAGACCGTGATCAACGGGGTGCCGTTCGGCCGGCCGTATCAGTCGCCGTTCGCGGTGCGCTAGCCGATCGCTCCGCTATTTGATCCGCGTCAATCAGGCGGCCCGAAGCTGCGCCATAATGCCGGCTTCGGGAGGCGATCGTGGATAGATCAATGCTGGATGAAGTCACCGATTTCGCGGGCGAAGCGCTGCCGGGCAGTGACGCCGTTCCGCGTTATTCCGAAACCGAATTCCTGGCGGAGCTTGGCGAGCGGGTGCGGTCCTCGCGCATGCGCTGCGAGCTGTCGCGGCGGGAGCTCGCGCGCAGGTCGGGAATCTCCGAGCGCTACATCGCGCAGATCGAGGCCGGAAAGGGCAACGTCTCGATCGTCCTCCTGTTGCGGCTGGCCTCCGCGATCCACGGCAGCCGGGCACAGGCGGCCTGAGGCAGCTTCAACCCTGCGCCCTCTCCACGTTCGCGATTCGCGCCGGCACCCCGAACTCCTTGCGGCAGACTTCGGCGAGCGCGGCGACACCCTCGCGGATCTGCTGGTGCGTGGGGCTGGCAAAGCAGAGCCGCAGCCGCGGGCCGGAATGGCTCTTGCTGGTCGACCATTCCGGACCAGGATTGATCGAGACGCCGGCCGCGAGTGCGGCCTGGTACAGTTTTAGCGTATCGACATGGTCTGGCAGCTTCACCCAGAGGAAGATGCCGCCTTTGGGCTCCTCGAACTCGGCAGCCGTACCGAACTGCTCGTTCAACGCCTCCATCAGCGTGTCGAGTTTTGAGCGCAACGCACGGGTGAGAGTCGGTACGTGGGTCGAAAAATGCGGCCTGCAATATTCGGCGAGCACCATCTGCTCCAGCGCGCCGGATCCGGCGTCCGTCTTCAGCGCCAGCATCCGCGACATCACCTCCCAGGGCGCGACGATGAAACCGACCCGGAGGGCCGGCGCGATCGATTTGGAGAACGAGCCGATATGGATGACGCCGCCCTTGTCGCTCATCGCATGGATGGCCGGCGGCCGCTCTCCGGACCAGACGAGGTCGGCATAGCAATCATCCTCGAAGATTGGCACGCCGTAGTCGGCCGCAAGCCGCAACAGCTCGGCGCGGCGACTTTCCGGCATGATGCTGCCGGTCGGATTCTGCACTGTCGGGATGGTGTAGATGTACTTCGGCTGGATGCCGCGGCTCCTTAGGTCGGCAAGCGCAGACGCCAGAGCATCCATCCGCATGCCCTCGCCATCGAGGGGAATGCCGACCGTAGTCACGCCGAGCCGTGTCAGACGATTGAGCGCGCCCTGGTAGGTTTCCTGCTCGACGATCACGGTGTCGCCGCGCGCGAGCATCGTGTGGTTGACGAGGTCGAGCGCCTGCAAGGAGCCCGACACGATCAGGAGGTCGTCGACCGTGCAGATAATGCCGGCATCGCGTTTCAGCTTCGCGCTCAGGAATTCGCGTAACGGAAGGTAGCCCTGCGGACCATGCGCCAGTCCGTAAGTGGCGAGGTTGCGGCCCTCACGCCGCAGCACCGCATCGGCCGCCGTGATCAAATCATCGACCGGCACCTGCTCGGAATCATTGTTGCCGCCGACGAAGCTGTATTTTGCAAGCCCGGTCCAGCGCGCAGAAGGAGCCGGCAGCCCCGGCGGGAACAGGGGCGCGAAGTCGAAGTGGGCAGTCATGGGCAGTTTCCTCTGTTCTTGTTGAGCCAGACGGCATTGCGCCGGCCGGCCTGTTACTTCTTGCCGACCGTCCGGGTCGGGCGGCCCTGGCTGATGAAAGCGTAGTGCGCATTGGCGACGCCGCCAACCATCAAGGCCTCGATCACGGGCTCGGCGATCTCGCTCGCTGCCGCCCAGTCGACGATGAAGTTGGCGCCGGTCCCGCCGCGCACGTCCTCGGTCGGGATGACGACTGAGACCGTCGCAAGCGGCTTCAGCGCGACCGGCGATTTTAGATAGCTCTCGATCATCTTGCCGGCTGTGTCGAAATAGGCGATCCGATTCAGTACCAGGGGCTGGGTCTCCGACGCATTGTGGATGCTGAGGGTCACCGAGAAGTCGACGCGCAACTTGCCCTGGCTCATCGCGACGCTGGAATAGGCCGGCACGTAGAAGCCGCCCGAAACGGCGAGTTCCTCCTTCGGCATCACCGTGAGCGAATCAGCAAAGCCCTGTTCGATATTGACCTTCGGCTGTGCCGCGGCGGGCAGCGTCACGCCGAGCAGGCCGGCTATCAATGCGAGCACGATTTGCAGGACAATTGGCATGTGACGAATTGCTCGTTTGCCGCGCTGCACCGTGCCTCTAGGGTGCGGCAAAAAGGACTGCTTTGAGATGCACGAACTCATTGGCGATATCACTCTTTGTATTTTGTTCGCTTGGATGCTCGGGCTTTTGGCCCATTTCGCCCGCCAGCCGTTGATCCTGGCCTACCTTATCGCCGGCTTCTGCATAGGTCCATTCGGCGCCGGCTGGGTCAAGTCGCAGGAATCGATCAGCGTCATTTCGGAGCTTGGCCTGATCTTCATGCTGTTCATGATTGGGCTCGAGATCGACCTGAAGAAGATCGTGCGGGCGGGACGGGTGATCCTGTTCGCGGCCGGTGGCCAGCTCCTCGGCGGCTGTTTGCTCGGCATCTCGTTCTTCGCCGCCATCGGCCTGACGCTCGGCGGCGGTCATTTCGATGCCCTTTATCTCTGCGTAGCCTGCGCGCTCTCCAGTACAGTCATCATCGTCAAGGTGCTCTATGAAAAGCGCGAGCTGGATACGCTACCCGGCCGCATTACCCTTGGCGTCCTGGTGCTCCAGGACATCTTCGCCATCCTGTTCCTCGCCGTGCAGCCGAGCCTTGCCGACCTGCAAGCGAGTGTCATCCTGCTCTCAATTCTCCGCGTCGTGGTGCTGGTCACGGCAGCGCTCCTCGTCAGCCGCTTCGCGCTGCCGCGCCTGTTCCACCAGATCGCGCGCCGCCCCGAGCTGATTCTGCTCGGCGCGCTTGCCTGGTGCTTCCTGGTCGCCGAGACCGCCGAGCGGCTGTCGCTATCGCGCGAGATGGGAGCGCTGATCGCCGGCGTCTCGCTCTCGACTTTCCCGTACGCGCTCGATGTCACCGCCAAGGTCACGACCTTGCGCGATTTCTTCATCACGCTGTTCTTCGTCGCGCTCGGCATGACCATTCCCGTGCCGAACATGTCGGTGATCGGGCTTGCCCTGATGATTGCGGCCTTCACGGTCGTGAGCCGGCTCGTCACCACTTTCGTGCCGCTCTATCTGATGCAGCAGGGCCTGCGCGCGAGCCTGCTGCCGGCGATCAACCTCGCGCAGATCAGCGAGTTCTCGCTGGTCGTGATCCAGACCGGCGTCACCGACAACCATATCGCCCAGGAGACCGCCAACGCTGCCTCCTTCGCCTTCGTTGTGCTCGCGGTGCTCTCGACCTTCGTGATGGTGAGGAGCGACGAGATCACGCGCCGGGCGATCGGTCCCTTGAAGCGGTTCGGCCTTCGCGACCTCGATCACGCTCACGCCGAGGAGGGGCACGAAGGCGGCCATGGCGAGGCGCGGCGCATCGTCATCCTCGGATTTTTCCGCGCCGCGAGCGCGCTGCTCGCGGAGATCGAGCGGCAGGCGCCGGTGCTGCTCGAGCAGATCACGGTCGTCGATTTCAACCCCAATGTGTACCAGACGCTGCTTTCGCGCGGCCTGCATGTCATCTACGGCGACATCAGCAACGTCGACACGCTCGTCCATGCCGGCGTCGGCAAGTCCGAGATGATCATTCTCAGCGTGCCTGATGCGCTGTTGAAGGGGGCCACCAACGAGAAGCTCGTCCGCCACGTCCGCGTACTCAACCCCAGCGCCCTGATCGTGGCGACCGCCGATCTGCTGTCCGACGTCGGCGACCTCTACGCGGCGGGCGCCGACTATGTCACCGTCACCCGCCTCAGCGATGCGCATGAGCTGTTCACGATCATCGAGGCGGCCCAGGCTGGCCTGCTGGAGGACAAGCGGTCGGAGCTTGATCTACGGTTGAGCGAACGGCGCGAAGTGCTGCCCTAGGCGCGCTCGGCAACCTTCCACGCGGCCCGGGAGGGGCCTATATCCTTGGTATTTCCGGTGCAAGCCGGGCCCCGCGGGACTTGTTGAAGGCATAAGCGGTTGCGCCCGGCGCACTAGCGCGCGGATCGGAGTCCGGCTAAGCCTCCGGCCCACAACAGTCAGAGATTGGGAAATGCCCGATACCGTTCAGGAAGTTTTGCAGGCCTTCGCCAAGGGTGAGCTCGTCGTCGTCACCGATGACGAGGACCGGGAAGGCGAGGGCGATCTGATCGTCGCCGCCTCGCTCTGCACCGCCGAGAAGATGGCGTTCATCATCCGCCATACCTCGGGCATCGTCTGCGCGCCGATCACCACGGAGGACGCGCGGCGCCTGCGGCTCGATCCGATGGTCGCCCACAACGACTCCGCCCACACCACGGCCTTCACGGTCTCGATCGACTACAAGCCCGACGGTGGCACCGGCATTTCGGCCGAGGAGCGCGCCTCCTGCTGTCGCGCGCTCGCCAATCCCAATGTCGGCGCCGGCGACTTCGCCCGTCCGGGCCACATCTTTCCGTTGATCGCCAAGGATGGCGGCGTGCTGCTCCGCTCCGGTCATACCGAGGCCGCCGTCGACCTCTGCAAGCTCTCCGGTCTGCCGCCCGTCGGTGTCATCAGCGAACTGATGAACGACGACGGCAGCGTGATGAAGGGTGAGCAGGTCGCGCAGTTCGCCGTCCGGCACAAGCTCAAGCATGTCACGATTGCGGACCTGATCGCATACCGCCAAGCGCGCGAAAAGCTGATCGAGAGGGTCGCGACCTTCGTGACCGAAAGCCCGATCGGGCCGTTGCAGGGCTATGCCTACCGCTCGCCCTTCGATTCCATCGCCCATGTCGCCTTCGTCTATAACGGCGTCGGCGACGGCAAGAACGTGCTGACGCGCTTCCACAAGCCGAACATCGTCAAGGACATCTTCACCGGCCATAAGCGCATGCAGCTCGTGCTCGATCATTTCAAGAAGGCTGGCCGCGGCGTCCTGGTCTACTTGCGCGATGGCGCCGCCGGCGTTCCCGTGGAGCCCTTGCCGGACGAGTCGACGGCGGAGGCCGACCGCAACCGGCAGTGGCGCGAGGTCGGCGTCGGCGCGCAGATCCTGCGCGATCTCGGTGTCACCTCGATCCGGCATCTGACGTCGTCGGTGCATGACTACAAGGGCCTGTCCGGCTTCGGCATCGAGATCGTCGCCAACGAGCAGCTCGAGACCTGATGCGCCGTCATTCCGTGCGCGCGCCACGCGGCGCCGGAATGACCGAAACCAGGACGCAATTGCAACTGGAGCGGCGGCGTTTTAATTTAACGGTCAATTAGACGGAACCAGACGCGAAAGGACGTTTCATGAGCGTGCGCCCTCAGGCCAAGGACAAGCCGGCTGCGGCTTCTTTCCAGTGGGACGATCCGTTCCTGCTCGACGAGCAGCTCACCGAAGATGAACGCATGGTGCGCGACACTGCGCGAGCCTACGCCCAGGACAAGCTGCTGCCGCGCGTCACCAAGGCGTATCTCGAAGAGAAGACCGACCGTGAGATCTTTAACGAGATGGGCGAGCTCGGCCTGATCGGCATCACGCTGCCGGAGGAATATGGCTGTGCCAATGCGGGCTACGTCGCC
The DNA here is from genome assembly GCF_059803475.1 of Bradyrhizobium sp. UFLA05-89. Taxonomy (NCBI): domain Bacteria; kingdom Pseudomonadati; phylum Pseudomonadota; class Alphaproteobacteria; order Hyphomicrobiales; family Nitrobacteraceae; genus Bradyrhizobium; species Bradyrhizobium sp. UFLA05-89. Next base: position 108,059 of record NZ_JBANBA010000008.1, read on the forward strand.
TACGGCCTCGTCGCCCGCGAGATCGAGCGGGTCGATTCCGGCTATCGCTCGATGAACTCGGTGCAGTCCTCACTGGTGATGTATCCGATCTATGCCTATGGCGACGAGAACCAGCGCAAGAAGTACCTGCCGAAGCTCGCCAGCGGCGAGTGGGTCGGCTGCTTCGGCCTCACTGAGCCCGACGCCGGTTCCGATCCGGCCGGTATGAAGACCCGCGCCGAGAAGGTCTCGGATGGCTATCGCCTGACCGGCAGCAAAATGTGGATCTCGAATGCGCCGATCGCCGACGTGTTCGTGGTCTGGGCCAAGTCGGCCGAGCACGACAACCAGATCCGTGGCTTCGTGCTGGAGAAGGGCATGAAGGGCCTCTCCGCGCCGAAGATTGGCGGCAAGCTGTCGTTGCGCGCCTCCATCACCGGCGAGGTCGTCATGGACGGCGTCGTGGTGCCCGAGAGCGCGCTGCTGCCCAACGTGTCCGGCCTGAAGGGGCCGTTCGGCTGCCTCAACCGCGCCCGCTACGGCATCTCCTGGGGGGCGTTAGGGGCGGCTGAGGACTGCATGCACCGCGCCCGGCAATACACGCTCGACCGCAAGCAGTTCGGCAAGCCGCTCGCCGCGACCCAGCTCGTGCAGAAGAAGCTCGCGGACATGGAGACCGAGATCGCGCTGGGCCTCCAGGCAAGCTTGCGCGTCGGCCGCCTGATGGACGAAGGCAAGTTCGCGCCCGAGATGATCTCGATCGTCAAGCGCAACAATTGCGGCAAGGCGCTCGACATCGCGCGGGTCGCGCGCGACATGCACGGCGGCAACGGCATCCAGATCGAATATCACGTGATGCGCCATGTCCATAACCTCGAGACGGTCAACACCTACGAGGGAACGCACGACGTCCACGCCCTGATCCTCGGCCGCGCGATTACGGGCATCCAGGCGTTTTTCTGATCGCCACGGAAGTCGAACGCGGTTGGTATGCTCCGCTGTCATGGTCCGCCTGTGCGCGATTGCGCACTGGAGCGGACGATCCAGTACCCGGAGACTTCGTCTTCCCCTCCGGCGCCGCGGCATGCTGGATACGCCGCTTTCGAGGGGGATGACGAAGAGTGTGACGGTACGTACAGGAAATGCCATGTCCGATAATGACGACGTCCCGTTCAACCGCAATTTTCCGCTGAAGCCGGGCGTCGTCGAGGAAGTCCGTCCCGGCGTGCGCCGTGTGCTCTGCAACAATCCGAGCCCGTTCACCTTCACTGGCACGGTCAGCTACATCGTGGGCCAGGGCAAGCTGGCGATCATCGATCCGGGTCCGGACAACGAGGCCCATGCGGCGGCGCTGCTCGATGCCGTTAGCGGCGAGACCGTGACGCACATCCTGGTCACCCACACCCATCGCGACCATTCGCCCAACTCCGGCCGGATCAAGGCGGCGACCGGCGCGACCGTCTATGCCGAAGGCCCGCATCGCGCCTCGCGCCCGCGCTTCGAGAGCGAGAAGCACAATCCGGAATCGGGTGCCGACCGCGACTTCGCGCCTGACGTGACAGTTGCCCATGGCGACGTCATCGAAGGCTCAGGCTGGCGGCTCGAAGCCGTCGCGACGCCGGGGCACACCGCCAACCACCTTGCCTTCGCCTGGCCCGAGCGGAAATTCAGCTTCGTCGGCGATCACGTGATGGGTTGGTCGACCTCGATCGTCGCTCCGCCCGACGGCTCGATGATCGACTATATGGACTCGCTCGACCGGCTCGCAGCACGCGAGGAGGATCTGTATTTCTCCGGCCACGGCGCCGAGATTCCCGAAGGGCCGCGCTATGTGCGCTTCCTGATCCGCCATCGCAAGGCGCGCGAAGCCTCGATCCTGCATCGCCTCGCCAAGGGCGAGGCCGACATCCCGACCATGGTGCGTGCGATCTATATCGGCATCGATCCGAGGCTCACGACCGCGGCCGGCTATTCCGTGCTGGCGCATCTGGAGGACCTCGTCGCCCGCGGCGTGGTGGCGACGGACGGCGATCCCGTGATTTCGGGCACGTATCGATTGGCCGCAGCCTAGCCTCCGTCCGGGGCTATGCGCAGCATCGAACCCGGAATCTCGCGCCACAATCTCTGGATTCCGGGTTCGCGCTTTGCTCACCCCGGTATGATGGAAGGTTATTTCTTCACCGTTTTCGCCGGTGGCTTGACCGGCACGACGGGCGCCTTCTTCGCCGGCTTCAGCGCATCGGCGTCGGCTGCGGTGTTGAGATCGTCGATGAACTTGCTGACGCGCGCGGCGTTGCTGCCGAGGTCGCTCTCGAAGTAGCGCGAGGCCGAGCGGATATCGACGCGGGAATCGTCGCCGTCAGGCACGATGCGGATCGAGACATCCTCGCGGAAACCCATGATCGGCGTGCGCGCTACCGCCTCGATGCGGCCGATGCGGCGCGGAGGCTGCGGCGGACGCTCGTCGATGATCAGCCACTTTCGCTTGCTGGCGATCTGGAGCGACAGCGCGTAGGCCCGGTCGACGGAAATCTCGAGCTCGATCGGCTCGATGTCCGGATAGAAATGGCGCTGCTGCTCGGCCGAATAGAGGCCGGCATAGGCAGCCGGATTGGCACCGTCGCCGGTGCGAAGGCGCGCCAGCGCCTCGAAGCGCGGCGGGTCGATCGGATCGGTGGTGATGTCGTGGATCGCCGGCAGCCTGCGGTATTGGAAGGCGAGATAGGCGGGATAGGCGAGGATCAGCGCGTTGATCAGGAAGGCGAGCAGGATGCGCCCCATGCCGCGCGAGCCGTTCTGCCAGATCGCCGCAAAGCCCGCGAGCCCGAACAGGATGGAGAGCCCTGCGATCGCAAGCCCGCCGAAGAAGGTCGCCAGCGCCGGCTTGATCTCCAGAAAGCCGAAACGGACGATGAGGATCGAGACCAGGACCGCCACCACCGCGAACACGGCCAGATTGCGCGCCCAGCTGGCGAGCCCGGACACGGGCTCCGACTGGTAGGGAGCGGAAAACCTGCGGGCCATGCTGTTCCATCACCGATGTCAGTCGCCGGTTGCGGAGCACGGGCGACGGGAGCAAGCTGACCTAGCGCATTTTCCGCAGGGCTGTGAAGCGGTTTATCCCCCGCCTTCATCCCCGTTCCGGATCCTTCTGCGGCCGGAGGCGGCTTTCGCCGTTCGCGATTGTGAGCGCTTGAAAACGACGTGGCCCCGCGGATCGCGCAGGGGCCGCGCCGCTGATGCTCTTGCGATGCCCTACGCCGCGGCGTTCGGGAAACGGTAATCCTTGAATTGGTCCCGCAGCGCCGTCTTCAGGATTTTGCCCGTGGCGGTATGCGGAATGCCGTCGACGAAGGCGACGTCATCGGGCATCCACCATTTCGCGATCTTGCCGTCCATGAACTTCAGGATGTCGTCGCGGGTCGCCTGCTGGCCCTGCTTGAGCTGCACGATCAGCAGCGGGCGCTCGTCCCATTTGGGATGGAAGACGCCGATCACGGCCGCTTCCGCCACGGCCGGATGGCCGACCGCGAGGTTCTCCAGATCGATCGAGGAGATCCACTCGCCGCCGGACTTGATGACGTCCTTGGAGCGGTCGGTGATCCGCATATAACCGGCCTCGTCGATGGTGGCGACGTCGCCGGTGTCGAAGAAGCCCTCTTCATCAAGGATGTTGGCGTCGACGCGGTAATAAGCCTTGGCGACCGCAGGTCCCGACACTTTCAGGCGGCCGAACGTCGTGCCGTCCCAAGGCAGTTCCTTTCCGGCGTCGTCGGTGATCTTCATCTGCACGGCGAACGGCGCATAGCCCTGCATTTGGAGCACATCAAGCCGTTGTTCGCCCATCGCGTTGGCAAACGGCGGCTTCAGCGCCGATACACTGCCGATCGGGCTCATCTCGGTCATGCCCCAGGCATGGCGCACGTTCGAGCCCATGTCGAGAAATGCCTTGATCATCGAGCGCGGCATCGCCGAGCCGCCACAAATGACCATCTTCAGATGCGGCAGCTTCAGATTGTTGGCGGCCATGTGCTGCAGAAGCATCAACCACACGGTCGGAACGCCCGCGGTGTGCGTCACCTTCTCGGTCTCGAGCAGCTCGTAGACCGAGGCCCCGTCGAGCTTGGCGCCGGGCATCACCAGCTTGGTGCCCTGCGAGGGGGCGGAGAAGGCGATGCCCCAGCTGTTGGCATGGAACAGCGGGACCACCGGCAGCATTGTCTCGGCGGCACTGGTGCCAAGAGCGTCGACATTGTTGGCCATCAAGGCGTGCAGCACGTTGGAACGATGCGAATACAACACGCCTTTGGGATCGCCCGTCGTGCCGGAGGTGTAGCACATCGCGGCCGCGGTGTTCTCGTCAAAGTCCTTCCACTCGAACTTGCCGTCGGCCTTCGCGATCCACTCCTCATAGGCGACTGCGTTCTTCAGCGTGGTCTGCGGCATATGCGCCTTGTCGGTAAGGACGACAAAGCGCTCCACGCTTCCCAGCTTGTCGGCGATCTTCTCCAGGATCGGAACGAAGGTGATGTCGGTCATCACGATGCGGTCCTGGGCATGGTTGATGATCCAGGCGATCTGCTCGGGGAAAAGGCGGGGATTGACGGTGTGGCAGATGGCGCCGATGCCCATGATGCCGTACCAGACCTCCAGGTGGCGCCAGGTATTCCAGGCGATCGTGGCGACGCGGTCGCCGAGCCTGATGCCATCGCCCTCCAGCATTTGCGAAACCTTCAGGGCGCGCGCGTGGATTTCGGCATAGTTGGTGCGATGGATCGGTCCTTCGACCGAACGCGTGACGACCTCCTGCTTGCCGTGAATTCTGGCGGCGTGTTCGATGATCCGGTGGCAGAGCAGGGGCCAATCTTGCATCAAACCAAGCATTCCGACGTTCCTCCGAATAGGGCTGGACTTATTATTACTCTCGGGTCTGGGCCAAAGAATTGTCATGAACTTTAGCCTGCCGGACTTTTGCCGCAAATGGCCTTGTCGCGGCTATATGTCCGCCGGCGCGGCAATGGTTACCGTCGCGCTGGGGCTGTCGCTTGCGCCTGCCGAGGCGCGGAAATATGCCGCGCCGCTCGACCTGTTCGGCTTCGGTCCGCCGCGGCCTCGTGCCACCGTTCATCCGGCAAAAATGCCGGCCAAAATTCCCTTGCCGAGACCGCGTCCGGAAGATGCACCCAAGGAAGTGGCCAAGCCTGCGCCGGAGCGGCCGGCGGCGGAAGAAAAACCTGCTGCCGACAAGCCGGCCGGACCGGCGGCCCCGCCTGAGAGGCGGGCCTCGGCCTGCCGCCTCGCCCTGACCGAGGAAATTGCGATCGCGCCATCGATCCCGGACATTCATGGTCCGGGTAGCTGCGGTGGCGAGGATCTGGTGCGGCTCGAGGCGATCGTGCTGCCGGACAAGCGAAAGGTGCAGGTCAAGCCGGCCGCGATCCTTCGCTGCAGCATGGCGTCGGCCATTGCCGACTGGGTGCGCTCGGACATGGCGCCGCTCGCGGCGAGCCTTGGAAGCACCATCAGCGATCTCGACAATTTCGATTCCTTCGAGTGCCGTGGCCGCAACCGCATCGTCGGCGCCATGCTGTCCGAGCACGGCCGCGCCAACGCGCTCGACGTGCGCGCGTTCAAACTTGCCAACGGCCAGTCGATCGGGTTGACCGACCGCGCCGTGCCGCGGGACCTGCGCGAGCGCGTGCTGCATTCGGTCTGCACGCGCTTCTCAACAGTGTTGGGGCCGGGATCGGATTGGTATCACGAGGACCACATCCATCTCGATCTGATGCAGCGCCGCAACGATTACCGGATCTGTCAGTGGAATGTCTGGGACCCGCTGCCGCAGGTCGCCCCGCTGCTGCCGGCCCAGCGGCCGGAGGACGCCCCGCCGCGCGAGGTGGCGGCCAAGTCGGATGCCAAGTCGGATGGCAAGTCGGATGAGACCAAGGAGGGTGCAGAGCAGGGCGATGCGGCGAAGTCCGGCACGTCACAACCGGGCGAGCCTGCGAGCGCCGCCCAAGCGCCCCGAAAGCGGGCAACAAAAAAGCGCCGGTAGCGAGCCGGCGCTTCTTCGAAAGCCTCAGGAAAGCTCAGTACTGTGAAGTGCTGTTGCCGCCTCCACGCAGGGCAAGCTGCGAATTGTACGGGGAGTCACCGTGCTTCGGCTCGAGCACGACCACGATGGTGCCGACCTTGACGCGGTTGTAGAGGTCGATCGCGTCCTCGTTGGTCAGGCGGATGCAGCCCGAGGAAATCGAGGCACCGATATATTCAGGCTGGTTTGTACCGTGGATGCGGAACAGCGTGTCCTTGCCCCCCGAGTACAGGTACATCGCGCGGGAGCCCATCGGATTGTCAGGACCCGGCGCCACATAGGTCGGGACGCCCAGACGCGAGATTTCGCCGGGGGTCGGATGCCAGGCCGGCCATTCGGTCATGCTGCCGATCTTGGCGATACCCGACCAGGCCATGGCTTCTTCGCCGACGGTGATGCCGTAGCGGATCGCCTTGCCGCTATCCATTACGTAGTAGAGGTAATGATTGTCGGAATCGACCACGATCGAGCCAGGCGATTCCTTGCGGTGGTAATCGACGATGGCACGGCGGAACGGCTCGGCGACGGGGGTGTTCTCGTACCGAACCTTGGCAAGGAGTTCCTTGTCCTTTGGCTTGAAGGCCTTGGTATCGGTCGCTTCGAAATGCGTGGCCTGCATGCAGCCCGACAGCATCAAACCGGCGGCCAGAATTCCCAACTTAACTTTCAGCGACGACATTGGCTTGGTTCCAATCGAAACAAATACCCATGCGCGGCCCTGAGCTTACCGCCCAAGTTCCACGATTCCGATGGGCGTATTATCGGTTGAAACCTGCCACAATTCCAGCTTTTAGGGCTTTATCCCGCGCTGCAAAGCCCAAGCTGTGGCTTTTTTGCCGCAATTTTTGAGACTCCAGGTCGATTTTTGGGCAAGGAATGCCTGAATGTCGATTCCCCGCCACGGTTTGCGCCGCCGCCCAGCCATAAGTGCAAACGCCCCATTAATGTGATTGTCATCCTGCACCTGTCAGAATCGCGCTAAGGGCCGTAAGTCGGCCTTTTCGGCCCCCTGCTGGAGTTTTTCATGTTTTCGGTGTTCGTTCCCTCCGAGTCCTCCCTGAAGAAGGCCGTCGTCGAAGATCTCGCGGTCCTGCCGGAGAACGCGGTGTGGATCGACCTGTTCAATCCCACCGCCGTCGAGGACAAGGCGGTTGAACGGCTCGCAGGTATCGCGATCCCGACCCGGGAGGACATGCAGGAGATCGAGATCTCCAGCCGCCTCTATATCGAGAACAGCGCGCGATACATGACGGCGACGCTGATGTGCCACTCGGATACCGACATGCCCCGGACCACGGCGGTCACCTTCATCCTCGGCGACCATCGCCTGGTGACGGTACGCTATGACCTGCCGAAGCCCTTCGCGCTGGTCGAGGCCAAGCTCGCGCGCTCCTGCACGCCCGCAATAACCGGCGAGATGGTGCTGATGGAACTTCTGGACGCCGTGATCGACCGCTGCGCCGACATTCTGGAACGCTGCGGCGCCGACATCGACCAAGTCTCGCATGATATCTTCGAGCCCGAGAGCGAGCGCCACGGTCACGCCAAGCAATATTCCCAGATTCTGATCGCGATCGGCCGCAAGGGCGACCTGACCTCGAAGGTTCGCGAAAGCCTGGTGTCGATCGGTCGCGTCGTCACGTTCCTCTCGGCCATCGTGGAAGGCGTCAAATGGTCCAAGGACATGCGCGAGCAGCTCAAGACCATGCAGCGCGACGTGGCTTCGTTGACCGACCACGCGTCGTATCTGTCCAACAAGATCACCTTCGTGCTCGACGCCATGCTCGGCGTCGTCAATCTCGAGCAGAACAACATCATCAAGCTGTTCTCGGTGATGGCTGTGGTCCTGATGCCACCGACGCTGATCGCGTCCATCTACGGCATGAACTTCAAGGCGATGCCGGAGCTCGAATGGGCGCACGGCTATCCCATGGCGCTGGTGATGATGCTCGCCGCCGCCATTGTTCCGTACTGGATCTTCAAGTGGAAGAAGTGGCTGTGAGATAGCTACCGAACTGTTACATGGCTCACAGAGAGACAGTGAACGCGCGTTGTGAAATGTGGCGCTGCGTAGGCCGTATCTAGGTCACATTCTCTGCCTCATTTCCTCAGCTAAAATTTGAGCGTTGGGCTGAACGTTTGGGCGAAACTTGTCTGCGATAAGCAGCGGGTAAGCCGCGAGGAACAGCCATGGTTGAAAAACGCATAACGACGCCCCGCAACGTCATCGATCTGGCGAGCTATCGTCAGGTCCTGGCGAACGGCAAGGCGTCGTCGACGTCGGCACGGCTGTGCCGGCACTGTGGTGCTCCGCTGCTCGACGGCGAGAACGACGACGACTGTTCGACCGCATTCAATGTAGCCGCTCCGCGGGTGCGCGAGACGTCGCGTCGGATTCGTGCCGATTGAGAAACGGGAGGGGTTAAGGCAATCCAGGTCTTGCGGCGGCTTTGTTCTGGATTGCCTTGCTTCCGTTCGAAACACGGATCATGAACACCCGCCGCATCGTCGCGCAATTCCAGTGCTCTTAGCGCCTTGCGATCTCGGCCACGGTTAGCAGCGTTTCGGTGATCATGCCGTCGCGGCTGAATGGCGTAAGATGCTCCTCGACATCGCGCAGCATCGCCTCGACACTGTCGCCCAATGCTTCGGGGGATGACGAGGAAAAGGTGAGAACGCGCCGCGCCAGATCACTCACGCTGATCTCGTGCCTCGTCTCGACCCTGATCACATCCGCCACGTGAAATGCGCTGCCTTGGAAAAAGGCCGGCAGGTCGCGGTGTGTTCGCTCGCCGCGGCCAGCATCCTCCCAGAGGCCCGCTGGCGACCAGTTGCGGCGCACCGCATTGTAATCGTCGAGCCACGGATTGCGCCCATTGTGGGTTGGAAACGACGCGCAGACAGCGATCGCGCCGCCCTGCGCGACCAGCCGCTCGAACACTGCAAGGATAGGCGCACGATCCATCCAATGCAGGGCGCGCCCGATCGTCACGACGTCGAAGGACCCGATGTCGGCGGGAAGCCCCTCGGCCTTGCTCTCGATCAGCCTGAGGTCCCGGCCGGCGCGCGCGGCCGCACGCTGTGCGGCATCGAGCATGCCCGGTTCCGGGTCGACGCCGACGATGCGGCCGACATAGGGGGCAAAGCCGAGTGCGAGCAGTCCGGGCCCGGTGCCGAGGTCGATCAGCGCGGATCGCTCGGTGAGGGATAGCTTCTGCGCGACACTGCGAAAGAATTCCGGCGGATAAGGCGGCCGCAGGTTCTCGTAGAGCGGTGCCGTCGTCGCAAATCGACCCATCGCTCCACCCGCGGTCCTTTCCTCGCCTTACACGTGCTGGCCGCCGTTGATGTGGATCTCGGCGCCGTTGACGTAGGACGACGTCTCCGTGCACAGCACGTAGATGATCTTGGCGACCTCGTCGGGCGTGCCGAGGCGGTGCATCGGGATCTGCTGGTCGACGATCTTCTCGGTGCCCGGCGACAGGATCGAGGTGTCGATCTCGCCCGGCGCGATCGCATTGACGCGCACGCCGACGCGGCCGAAGTCGGAAGCCATCTCGCGCGTCAGCGCGGCGAGCGCGGCCTTCGAGGTGGCATAGGCCGCCCCCGCGAAGGGATGCACGCGCGAGCCGGCGATCGAGGTGACGTTCACCACCGATCCCTTCGCCGCTTTCAACTCCTCGATCAGCCCACGCGCCATCATGATCGGCGCGAAGAAGTTGACGTGGAAGACATGCGTCCAGGTGTCGAGATCGGTGTCGACTGAGCCGAGCCTCGAGCCGCCGGGGCCCTTCGGCGAGATTGCGGCGTTGTTGACGAGCGCATGCAGCGCGCCACCTTCGAGGCGGCGGCGGATCTCATTGATCGCGCGCGCCGTATCCTCGGGATCGGCAAGGTCGACCTGGATGTGATCTTCGGGGCCGGCGTCCCAAGGGCAGTCCTCCGGAAACGCATGCCGGGAGCAGGTGATGACGCGCCAGCCCGCCGAGGAGAAGCGGATCACGGTGGCGTGGCCGATGCCGCGGCTCGCCCCAGTCAGGAGCAGCGTGCGGCGTGGCGCATTGGACGAATGCGGCATGGACATCTTTCAGGTCGGCCCGAAGCTGACGTTGAGGCTCAAGGATACATCCGCGTCTTGGACCATGGCTGGCCCGCCGCGTCACGGCGAAATTCGATGCGATCGTGCAAGCGGAACGGGCGATCGTGCCAGAACTCGATCCGCAAGGGCGTGATGCGCCAGCCGCTCCAGCCCGGCGGCCGCGGCACCTCGCCGATCACGTATTTGGCGGCGATCTTGGCGATCGCCTGCTCGAAGGCGAAGCGGCTCTCAAGCGGCTGCGACTGCTTGCTCGCCCAGGCGCCGATCTGCGCCTGCTTGGGGCGAGTGGCGAAATAGGCGTCGGCTTCGGCGTCGGTCACCGGCGTCACGTTGCCGCGGATGCGCACCTGCCGGCGCAGCGACTTCCAGTGAAAAAGTAAAGCGGCCTTAGGATTTGCGGCGAGTTCACGGCCCTTCTGGCTCGCGATGTGGCTGTAGAAGACGAATCCGTCGGAATCGAAGCCTTTCATCAGCACCATGCGCACGTCGGGCAGGCCTTCCGCATCGACGGTCGAGAGCGCCATGGCATTGGGATCGTTCGGCTCGCTCTTGATCGCCTCGTTCAGCCAGGCCTCGAACAGCGCCAACGGCTCGTCGGCGGCGGTGAAATCACCGGATGTTAAGGGTGTCTGGTGTTTCATCGAGGTCGTATCGGTCATGTCTGGAGTCCGAGTTGCGTTCTGCGGCCCAAAGCGCGTTGTTGTCCGCTTCCGCCCTATATAGGGCATGGGGCACCGTTGGCCTATCGGCGATCCGGCCCTCCAGCCTCGTCATGACAATGATTCTAATCGGGCTCGGCGCCGGCGGCTGTAGCCTGTCACGCAATGATGGCGGCGGTGTCTTGGCCAAGGGGCCGTTCGCCAAGATGGACGAGAGCGAGGTCACCGGCTCGATCACCACGCAGGCGCCGACGGAGGGCGATCTCGCCTTCGCTCGCAACGCGGCCTCCGACGTGCTGAGCCAGGGCGACAAGGATGCCAGCCAGCATTGGGAAAATCCGGAGACCGGCGCACGCGGCTCGGTGACCCCGATCGCGCAGTCCTACGCCGCCGAGGACGGTCGCAAATGCCGGGATTTCCTGGCGAGCTACGTCAACGGCCGGACCGAAAGCTGGCTCCAGGGGGCCGGCTGTCAGAGCGGCCATGGCCGTTGGGAGATTCATACGCTAAAGCCATGGCGGAGCTAGGATTCGCTCGGCGAGCCTAGTTGCAAAAATGCCACGGACACCCCAGATGATCCCCAGACGGGGGCGGGGAGCCCTTTTGACACCATCGATTTCCGTGAAGGGAGACGTGACGGATGCGCGACCCCTATGAGGTCTTGGGGGTGCCGCGGAGCGCCAACGCTGCCGCGATCAAGAGCGCCTATCGGAAGCTCGCCAAGAAGCATCATCCCGACAGCAACAAGAACGACCCCAAGGCAGCCGAGCGCTTCGCCGAGATCAACACTGCGAACGAGATCCTCGGCGACGAGGACAAGCGCAAGCAGTTCGATCGCGGCGAGATCGACGCCGAGGGCAAGCCGCGCTTCCAGGGCTTTCCGGGCGGCGGGGGGGCGCGCGGGCGCGCCGGCCCCGGCGGCTTCGAATATTCATTCCGCTCCGGCGGCGGCGGCCCGGGTGGAGGCGCGTTCGAGGACATCCTCAACAGCATGTTCGGCGGCGCGGCGCGCGGTGCTCGGCACGGTGGCGGCGGACCCCAGTTCGAGTTCGATACCGGCGGGGTCGGCGTCGATCTCGACCTCAACGTCGCCATGACGGTGTCGCTGGAGGAGGCGGTCAACGGCGGAGACAAACGCGTCCGGCTGCCGACCGGCAAGGAGCTCAACGTCAAGATTCCGGCCGGCGTCGCGAGCGGCCAGCAGATCCGGCTGAAAGGGCAGGGTGAGACTGCGCCGGGCCATCCGCCCGGCGACCTGCTCATCACCGTCACCATTGGCCCGCACCCGTTCTTCAAGGTCGATGGCGCCGACTTGCGGATCGACCTGCCGGTCACGCTCTATGAGGCGGTGCTCGGTGGCAAGGTCCGTGTGCCGACCCTCGGCAACGCGGTCGAACTGACGATCCCGAAGAACACCTCGAGCGGCCGGACTTTCCGGCTGAAGGGCAAAGGCCTGCCGAAATCGGGTGGAACCGGCGATCTCTTCGTCACCACCCGCATCATGCTGCCGGACGGGAACGATGCCGAGCTTGAAGCATTGATGCAAAAGTGGCGGGACCAGCACCCCTACAATCCGCGTAGTGGGCTCGGCTAACGCATGATCGGGACAAGCGGGGCGCGCTTGTCCGAACGGATCATGCGCTCGCAGCGAGCATTTTCCCAGCAGGTAATGCTCCAATAGACGCATGGAGCGCGGTAGCGCTTCGACGCTATCGTGTCCGGCGTGCCGGCTGCCGCAAAAGCAGCCGCGAAAAGAGTGCGGCCTCGAGAGGGGGACCAGCGCGGTACCAAAAACCCCAATCGAGGCCGCCTGCGCCGATCGGCGGATCGAACGCTACTCATTTTCGCGTGATCATCCGGTGCGATAATGAGACGTGTCGATGTCTTGATTCCAAATTTTCAATGACCGAATTTTGGCGAATGCGCCCTTGCGTTGCTCAAGTGCCGTTCTTCTCCGCCTGGTCGTAGACGGCGCGCGCCACCTTGGTGAGCCTGTCGCGGTCGCCGCCGCCGCTGACGACATAGCCGACGCCACGGTCGGCCCAGAACAAGGCTCCATCCTTGTCCATCGTGGTGTAGCGCATCTGCGTCTCGCCGGCCTTGGTCTTGGCGGTGTAGATCGTGAACCGCTCCCCGGAGGCCCCCTCATACATCAGGAAGGAGGCCGGGCCGCTCGGCCCCGGCAGCAGCCGACCGCCGACGAGCTTGAGCCCGCTTGCCTCGAGGTTCGGCGCGAACACCGTCCAGCCGCAGCGCTTGGTCAACCAGGCCTGGAGATGGTCGCGCTCGTTGCCGGGGACCTCGACGGGGTGGCGGACCTCGACGACATAGAGGCGGTGGGCGTCGAGCGCGTCCTCGGTGAAGCTCTGGAAGGTCGAGGGCGTATTGGCAGCGCCGTGCGCCACCCAGCCGGCCGCGCCGCCGGCCACGAAGGCCAGCAGGGCCGCCGCCGCGGCGCCATAGAGCCATTGCCTGGGGCGACGCTCCAGCCGCTCGAGCTCCAGGCGCCTCGGCACCGGCTCCTGCGCCACGGTGTCATAGCGGGCGTGCAGCAACTCGGCCATCGTGCGCCAGGAGTTGACCCGTTCGGCCTCCTCGGGATGGGTGGCGAGCCAGGCCTCGACGTCGGCGCGGCGCTCGGCCGGCAGCTCGCCATCGACATAGGCGTGCAATTCGTCCTCGGTCACTGAAATCCTGCGCTCGGTCATATCAGTCATCTCTGGCTCGTCGGCCCAAAATATCGTTCGCCGTTCAAATCCATTCGTCCCCGCTGCATGCACAGGGCGTTGAAAATCCGATGTGTGGACCTTTGCGTGGACCCTGCCATCACTTCACCCTTCTCAGCGCCGGCCGCTCGCCGTCCAGCGCCGCCTTGATGTGGGCCCGGGCGCGCGCCAGGCGCGACATCACCGTGCCGATCGGGACGCCCTGGATGTCGGCGACCTCGCGGTAGCTCAGTCCTTCCAGCATCACGAGCAGCAGCACCGAGCGCTGCTCCTCCACCAGCGTCGCCAGTGCCTTCTCGATGTCCCGCCCTTCTGCTTCCGTCCCGCTGGCGTCGGGATTGTTCTCGGAGAGCTGCATGAACTGCGGCCGCCTCGCGAGCGAGCGGCGGCGGTTCTTGTTGAGGTTGGTCAGGATGGTGTAGAGCCAGCTCCTGACGTCGCCCCCGAGAAACAGCCGCTCCGAGCGCAGCGCACGGACCAGCGTGTCCTGCACCAGATCGTCGGCGATGTCGGCGTCGCGTGCGAGCGCACGAGCATAGCGCCGAAGCGCCGGGATCATGGCTTCAACACTCTGGCGAAACGCGCTCATGCCGCCTCGATTGTCCTTCACGTTCGGCGCGAGCGCCTTCACTCATCATAACACCCGAATGGAACGGCTATTCCGGCAACCGAAACAGCGTTAACGCCGTGGATTAGGACTGTACCGCCGGGAAGCGCTGGTGTACCTCCAAACCTCTTGACCAGCTCGATTGGATGACAGGGATGGCGCAGAATTCGGGTCTGATGCAGGGCAAGCGCGGGGTGATCCTCGGCGTTGCCAACAACCGCTCGATCGCCTGGGGCATCGCCAAGGCATGCCACGCCGCCGGCGCGGAGCTCGCATTCACGTATCAGGGTGACGCGCTGAAGAAGCGGGTCGAGCCGCTCGCCGCCGAGATCGGCGGCCTCGTGCTCGGTCATTGCGACGTCACGGATGCTGCGACCATCGATGCGGCGTTCGCGGTCGTGCGGGAGAAATGGGGCAAGATCGACTTCGTGGTGCACGCGATCGCCTATGGCGAGCAGCTCGACGGCCGCTATGTCGACACCACGCAAGAGAACTTCACCAAGTCGATGCTGATCTCCTGCTACTCGCTGACTGCGATCGCGCAGCGCGCCGAGAAGCTGATGACCGACGGTGGCTCGATCATCACGCTGTCCTATTACGGTGCCGAGAAGTGGATGCCGCATTACAACGTCATGGGCGTGGCGAAGGCCGCGTTGGAGGCCAGTGTGCGCTATCTCGCCGCTGATCTCGGTGAGAAGAACATCCGCGTCAACGCGATCTCGGCGGGACCGATCAAGACGCTGGCCGCCTCGGGCATCGGCGACTTCCGCTACATCCTGAAATGGAACGAGGTCAACGCACCGATGCGGCGCAATGTGACGACCGAGGACGTCGGGGGTAGTGCGCTCTATCTCCTGTCTGATCTGTCGCGCGGCGTCACCGGCGAGGTGCATCACGTCGATTCCGGCTACCACGTGCTCGGCATGAAGCGGCCGGATGCGCCTGACATGGCGCTGGGCGGGAAGGACTGAGCATGATCCGGAAAAGTGTGTAGCGGTTTTCCGAAAAGATCATGCTCAAAAAGTAAGAGCTAACGCCATCCGACAATGCCCGCGCCCACGATCTACTATCTTCGCCACGGCGAAACCGAGTGGAATGCGCTCGGGCGTCTTCAGGGCACGCAGGACATCCCGCTGAACGCGCGCGGCCGCGGCCAGGCCGTGCAGGCCGCCGGCATCCTCGCCGATCTCTTTGCGCGCGAGGGCCGCGACAAGGCTTCGCTGCCCTATGTCTCGAGCCCGCTCGGGCGCGCGCGCATGACCATGGAGCTCGCGCGCGGCAAGCTTGGCCTGCCGATTGCCGACTATTCGCTCGACGACCGCCTGCGCGAGATCGGCTACGGCGCCTGGGAGGGATTGACGCTGCCGGAGAGCGAGGCCGCCGATCCCGACGTCTACGCGCGACGCCTGGTCGACAAGTGGACGGTGGCGCCCTCGGATGGCGAGACCTATGCCGACGTCCAGGCCCGCATGGGCGAATGGTACGACCAGCTCCGGACCGACACGGTCGCGGTCGCCCATGGCGGCACCGCGCGTGCCCTGATGGTGACCCTTGGGCTGGAGACGCCCGCGAGCGCCGCCGAGCTCTATATTGAGCAGGGCGTGGTTTACGTGTTCCGCAACGGCCGGCTGGAGAAGCATGGGTAACGGGCGATACCACCCCCGAAAGTGCATTTCGGGTTCCGGACAAAAAGTCGCAAAACAACCCCATGCAAAGTAGCCAGGGGGCGGTTGTGACCGTCCCGCGCCGCGGTTACGAGGCGCGCCATTTGACCCGTCTTCGAGGGCGCGTTACCACACGCCGGAACCGATCCGGCGAGCTGCGATGTCCTTCAACACCTTCGGCCATATGTTCCGTGTCACGACCTTCGGCGAGAGCCACGGGGTGGCGATCGGCTGCGTGGTCGACGGCTGTCCGCCGCTCATCCCGCTCAATGAGGCCGACATCCAGCGCGACCTCGATCGCCGCCGGCCCGGCCAGTCGCGCTTCACGACCCAGCGCCAGGAGCCGGACCAGGTGAAAATCCTCTCCGGCGTGATGGCGCATCCGGAGACCGGCGAGCAGGTGACCACGGGCACGCCGATCGGGCTTCTGATCGAGAACACCGACCAGCGCTCGAAGGACTATTCCGAGATCAAGGACAAGTTTCGCCCCGGCCACGCCGACTTCACCTACGAGGCCAAATACGGCCTGCGCGACTATCGCGGCGGCGGGCGCTCTTCGGCGCGCGAGACGGCGATGCGTGTCGCCGCCGGCGCCATCGCGCGCAAGGTGCTGCCAGACGTGACCGTGCGCGGCGCGCTGGTGCAGATCGGTCCGCACAAGATCGATCGCGCCAAATGGGATTGGGACGAGGTCGCCAAGAATCCGTTCTTCTGTCCGGACAAGGACAAGGCGGCATTCTTCGAGAGCTATCTCGACGGCATCCGCAAGAGCGGCTCCTCGATCGGAGCCGTCATCGAGGTGGTCGCCGAGGGCGTGCCGGCAGGATTGGGCGCGCCGATCTACGCCAAGCTCGATTCCGATCTCGCAGCCGCGATGATGACCATCAACGCGGTGAAGGGCGTCGAGATCGGTGCAGGCTTCGGCGCCGCCGAGCTCACCGGTGAAGAGAACGCCGACGAGATGCGCACCGGCAATGACGGCACGCGCTTTCTGTCCAACCACGCCGGCGGCGTGCTGGGCGGCATTTCCACCGGACAGCCGGTGGTGGTGCGTTTTGCGGTGAAGCCGACCTCGTCGATCCTCCAGCCGCGCCTGACCGTCGATCGCAAGGGCGCCGACACCGAGATCTTCACGAAGGGCCGCCACGATCCCTGCGTCGGCATCCGCGCGGTTCCCGTCGGCGAGGCCATGATGGCCTGCGTGCTCGCCGACCACTTCTTGCGTGATCGCGGGCAGGTCGGACGCTAACACGCAGCGCTAGCCGCCCGCGCAGCTTGACGGGGCGCAAGCTTCGCCCGCAAATTGTGGGTGCCATGGATGCATCCGAAATCAACGCCATCACCGAGTGGCTGATCGACGGCGCGCGCTCGGCGCCGATGCCGAGCCAGATGATGGCCCAGGCTTGCGAGCGCATGGTCGCAGCCGGCCTGCCGCTGTGGCGGGTCGGCGTCTTCATCCGCACGTTGCACCCCGAAATCTTCGGCCGCAATTTCATCTGGCGGCAGGGCGCTCCCGAGGTCGAGGTCGGCACGGTGGATTTCGAGATCCAGGAGACGCCGGAGTTCAAGAAGAGCCCGCTCAGCCTCGTCTTCAACCAGGGCATCGAGGTGCGCGGCAATCCCAACAGCCCCGGCGATGTCGAGCGCTTTCCGTTTCTGGGGGATCTCAAGCAGGAGGGCGCCACGGATTACGTCGCGATGCCGCTGCGCTTCCTCGACGGTACCGTCCACGCGATGACCTTGACCACCAGAGAATCCGGCGGCTTCAGCGATGCGCAGGTCGCGGCGCTGCGCGCGTTGACGAAACCTCTGACCCGCATCACCGAGATCATCACGCTGCGACGTACCGCCACGACGTTGCTCGACACCTATGTCGGCAATCGCGCCGGCGAGCGCATCATGGGCGGCCAGATCCGCCGCGGCCATACTGACACCATGCAGGCTGTGATCTGGCTGTCGGACCTGCGCGGCTTCACCGCGCTGTCGGACCGGCTGCCGGCCGAGACCGTGGTCGAGATCCTCAACCATTATTTCGACTGCCAGGTCACCTCGATCCGCGCTCATGGCGGCGAGGTGCTGAAGTTCATGGGCGATGGGCTGCTCGCGGTGTTTCCGATCGACGAATATATCGGGGATGCGAACAACGTCTGCGCGCGTGTGCTGGAGGCCGCGCGTGAATCACGCTGCAGCGTCGATGCGCTGGCATTTCCAGTCGGCGAGACGGTCGAGCGCTTCCGCTTCGGTGTCGCGCTGCATGTCGGCAACATCCTCTACGGCAATATCGGCGGCGGCAACCGTCTCGACTTCACCTGCATCGGCCCCGCCGTGAATCTCGCGGCGAGACTGGAGAAGCTCGCCGGTCGCATGGGGCGGACGGTGGTGGCTTCCGAGAATTTCGTCGGCGCTTGCGGCGCCGTGTGGAACGAGCTCGGCGAATTTCCGATCGCGGGGTTCTCCAAGGCGCAGCGGGTGTATGGGCTTGCTGAGGAAGCGCCGGTGGTGATGGCGTAGAGCGTATCCAGCGGACCAGGCCCGACACATTGCCGCTACAATAGAAAGGGTATACTATTTGTCATTGCTCGGCCGGTTCGACACCCGGCATTTCGTTCGATCCTGCATTGCGTCGCGAAAACAGGAGCATCACCATGCCGATTACGACGCTGAAGGTCTTGGCGAGCCTCATACAGCTGCACGGGCCAGGGGCAACCATTCAGAGCGACCATCAGGGTATCGACGCATTGCTGAACGATCTGCGTGGGCAGGGTGCGGAGCAGGGCGTTGTCTCCGGCGAACCCGTAGCGACCCAGGCCGCTTTCAGACGAGGGGCTTTTGCCAAAGGGCCAAATGCTGGCGCCTTTCGCAGAGGAGGATACGCTCCCGGCGTGGGCGTGTTCCGCCGCGGGGGATTTGTAAGGGGATACTAGACAAATTTCTTCCAGCCCGTTGCGGTATCGGCATGTCGGCTGACAGTTCAGGTTGTGCGGTCTTCGAGGATCAGCCGATCACGCAGTTGCTGGTCAAGGTCGCAACGAGATGTAACATCGATTGCTCCTACTGCTACTGGTTCCGGGACGCGTCCGTTTATAGCAAGCCGAAGCTGATGAGCCCCGACGTGCAGCATCGGTTGCTGCAGCGCATCGAGGAGCACGTCGTCCGATACTCGCTCTTCGATTTTCCCATCATTCTGCACGGTGGCGAGCCGTTGCTGTGGGGCGTGGAGAACTTCCACCGTTTTGCCGAGGCCTGCGAGGCTATTTCATCGCGGACCGGCTGCGACGTACCCATCGCGGTCACGACCAACGGCGTGCTGATTGATGACCAATGGCTGGCCTGCTTCGAGGCCCGCAACATTTCGGTTGCGATCAGCATGGACGGGCCAGCACATATTCACGACATTCACCGCAAGACGTTTCAGGGTACGGGCACCCATGCCGCCGTGGAACGTGCCGCGCGCATGCTGGTATCGCGAGACATTGGCGTCATTGCCCTGGCAGTCTGCAATCCCGCCTACGCACCGCAGCAATACGCCGATTTTTTCGCCGCGTGTGGAATCTCCAACTACGACATCATGATCCCCGATGCGACGGTGGATGAGGAGCCACCATCCATTGCCGTATTCTACAAGGGTCTGTTCGACCTGTGGCTGGAAGCGAATCGCGCGAGGCCGACGACCAATATCCGTATCATTTCCGACATGATCACGGCCCTGCTTGGCAACAATTCGCCGACCGAGGGCGTAGGCCACAAACCCGTCGAGCTTTGCACCGTCATGACCGATGGCTCCGTGGAGGCCCACGATGTGCTGCGGATCGCAGGCGACGGCTTTACGAACACGAACTTCAACATCTTCGATCATGCGATCGACGAGGTCAGGAACGAGCCCCGCTGGAAAGCCGCGCGCGATGCTTCAATCAATCTTTGCGCGAAATGTCGTCAGTGCAAGTTCATGAACGCCTGCGGGGGAGGCTATCTTCCGCATCGTTTCTCCAAAAAGAACGGCTATGACAATCCTTCGGTCTATTGCGACGATCTCTATGCGATGTTCGAGACCATGCAATCCGTGTTGGCGAGCCATCTCTATGTCAGCAAGCCGGGCGGCGAGCGCGTCGATCTGCCCGACACCTCGGCTGGCGCCTAACGGACCGCGTGAACCGCGGGGGCAAGGTCGGAAGGAGCCTGATGGCCTGATCATCGCACTTTGGGACACGGAGATTCTACGCTACGCCGCAACGGGCGGTCCAAACCATATGGTGAGCGCGTCGGCGAGCCCCGACCGCGTCCGGTCGCCCACCCACGCGACATAGCCGTCGGGCCGAACCAGCACGGCGTCGGGCGCCGCTACTGCGCCGATCACCGGAAGCTCCCAGGTCGCGGCGCATCTTGCATCGATCGCCCTAATCCGATCCTGCCACGGCGCGATGTCGAGGCCGATGGGCTCACCAAAGTTGAGCAGGACCGGTCGTGCATCGTGCAGAAGACTGAAGACCCGCAGCGGGCCGTTCGCTGTGACGAGATCGAGATCGGGCATGCGGCGTCCGAGCAGTGGATGTCCCGCGCCAAGATCGTAGCGAATGTCGAGACCCGACATCATCGCGGCGATCCGCTTGCGCGGCTCATCCATGCCCAAGAGTTCGGACACGGCCTCGCGCAACGCCTCGACGCGGTCGTCGTGGCGAAGCAGCGCGGACTGCGCCATCGTGTTGCGCAGGACACGTGCGGCGACCGGGTGGCGTTCGGAATGGTAGGTATCGAGGAGAGCTTCCGGCGAGGTGCCGTTCACCACCTGGGCAAGCTTCCATCCCAGATTCACCGCGTCCTGAACGCCGATCTGGAGGCCCTGTCCACCCACCGGCGGATGCACATGTGCGGCGTCGCCGGCCAGCAGGATCCGTCCGCTCCGATAGGACGCCGCCTGCCGCGTCATGTCCGTGAATCTGGAGATCGAGGTAGGGCTGCGGATTCCGTAATCGGTGCCATAGACGGCGATGAGCGCCTTGCTGAGATCACTCAGTGTGGGCTCAGCAGTTTGTCCGACGTGCCGTTCGGTCACCATGACGCGCACCGGACCGTTCTCCAGGCGAGAGAAGGAATGGATGCCCCTGTTATCGCGGCGAAGGCCCCACTGCGGCTCTTTGGCCGTCTCGATCTCGGCGAGCAGGCAACTGATCGTCGGATCCCAGCCAGGGAAGTCGATACCGGCACCCTTCCGGATCGCGCTGCGTCCGCCGTCGCACCCGACGAGATAGTCCGCCCGTAGCGAATGGCGGTTGGCGAGTGCGATGTCGACGCCGGTCTCGTCTTGCGCGATGTCTGTCACCTTGCGTCCCCGATAGATCGGCACCTCCAATTCATCGACCCAGTCGGCGAGGATGCGCTCGATCTGGTTCTGCCACAGCGCGAGGCCATAGGGATGCCGAGTGGGAAAGTCGCTGATATCAAGGCGGATCCAGGCGAAGCCTGCAACTTGCGCCAGCTGGCCCTGTGCAAGGAACCGGTCGGCCAGTCCGCGTTGATCGAGCACCTCGATGGTGCGTGCATGCAGTCCGCCCGCACGCGATCCTGTGAGGTCCTGGCTAACGCGTCGCTCGACGATGGCGACGTCGACGCCCGCCAGCGCCAGCTCGCCCGCCAGCATCAATCCCGTCGGACCTGCTCCGACGATCACCACCGCATGCCTGGTCGACAGCAATTCAGTCATTCCGTGCTCCCGTAGGTTCTGGCCTTGGGCCGGCGGTTCTACGAGATGGTCGGGGTCTTGAAGCAAGCCCCTTGCGCGCTACATATTTAAGTGGGAGGCAATGGTGTTGCCGTCCTCCGTCCGTCCGCGACAGAGCGGGGCTCCCAGATCGTTATCGTGGCGTCTTTCTGTCTCTGGGCCGTCAGGCCCGGGTCCGAGCGCCAATCGGTACGCTTCAGATTAATGCGTAGCTTCAACTGCGCGCTGCAACTAACTGCGATCCCTATGCATATACGACTGCTTCAAGCCGAGCGTTGGGATCGCCAGGGTGATGCATAGCCGCAGCATGGCGAAGCTGAAGATGAACACGAAATAGATCAGGTTCTTGGTGAACTGGCTCGCGAGCGACGTCTGCCAGAAATTCCAGATCGCGCTGCGAACCAGCTCCTGCCCGAAAGAGAGTGCATGGCGGCCTTCAGGATCAGCCAGGGCAGGGCATGCAGAAGCTTGAAGGGGCCGAACGAGGTCTCGTGGCGCCGGGCCGGAGCTCGAGTTGCTTGCGCAGTGCGATTGTCATCGCACGGTCGTGACACAGGAGATTAAACCTGTCGTAGCGCCGATCGGTAAAATTGACGCAAATGCGTGCGGCAGACTGGCGCGCTCTATTCCTCAGGCTCGGTTGTGAACAATAGCGGATAGCCCTTGGCGCGGCCGGCATCGGTGGCGCGCGTCGCCTTGGTCTCGGCGACGTCCCTGGTGAAGACGGCGACGACGCAGGCGCCCAGCTTGTGCGCGGTGATCATGACCTTGTAGGCCTGATCCGCGGTCATGCGGAATTCGGCCTTCAGCACCAGGGTGACGAAATCGCGCGGCGTGAAGTCGTCGTTGAGCAGGATCACCTTGTGCAGTCGCGGCCGCTCGACTTTGGTCTTCGTCTTGGGTTTAGTCTTGGTGACGGTATCGTTCATTCCGCCTCCGAAACACGCCTGGGGTTCCAGCCGCGGTGCTCAAGGCGCGGCCTTCTCACCATATTGCAGGACCTGTACCTTCTCCAAGGTGATCAGCCCGCTCGACATCATGCCATCCAGGATGGGCAGGAATGCGTTGATATTGTCCTCACTGTCGACGATCTCGATCACCAGCGGCAGGTCTTCCGACAGCCGCAGGATTTTCGAGGTGTGCAGCCGGCTCGACTTGCCATAGCCCATCGGCCCGCGCAGCACGGTGGCGCCGGCAAGGTGACGCTCGCGCGCGCTGATCACGATCGCTTCATACAGCGGCTTGCCGTCGAAATGGTCGTTCTCGCCGATGAAGATGCGGAGCAGGACTGCTTGTCGCGGAATTTGCATGATCAGCTCCTTTTCAAGCGGTTATAGCGGCTCGCCATCATATGACCGAGCCATACCGACACCAGCCAGCAGATGAGGGAGGCGGCGATATAGGCCAGTGCGGTGTATTTCATGCCGCCATGGAACAGGCGGAAGGTCTCCAGGCTAAAGGTCGAAAAGGTGGTGTAGCCGCCGCAAAAGCCGGTCATGACGAACTGCCGGTGCTCGGGCCGCGCCAGCACGCGGCCGTCGGGGCTGGTGAGCGTCGCATAGAAGCCGATGATGAGGGACCCCGTGGCGTTGATGAACAGAGTCGCGAACGGAAAGCCGGGCCCGGTGTCGAGCAAGAGCCCGACGAGCCAGCGCGTCATCCCGCCGACGATGCTGCCGGCGGCGACCCAGGCATAAAGCAGCGCGGTGCGCCAGCGGTCCTTGGAGGTGAGGGTGGTCATCGGCTCTAGCCTCCGAGCCTGTCAGCAAGCAGGAAGCCGCAGGTCACCGCGGTGAGGCACAGGCCGACCGAGAACACGATGTTGCCGAGTGCGTGAAGCTGCTCGCCGTTGCGCGCGAGCGTCAGGGTCTGGAGGCTGAACGAAGACACGGTGGTGTAGCAGCCGAGGAAGCCGGTCACCGCGAACAGCCATGGCGTCGGCGCGGCGAAGATCGAGCCCGGATGCGTTGCCAGCGCGCCGAAAATGCCGATCAGGAAAGCACCGGTGACGTTGATGGTCATGGTCCCCCAGGGAAACGTCTCGCCGAAGCGCCGCGCGATTACGCCGGAGAGGAAATAGCGCGCGCAGCCGCCGAGCACGCTGCCGATCATGATTGCCAGAACACCGCTCAACACGTCGAATGATCCCCCAGTTTTTCCCTCAATGTCCCGCCGGTCTCGCGAAGCTCTTGCCGATCGCAAGCAGTCCCGCAAGCGAGATCAGCGCAAAGCCGAGCCCGGCCAGGAAGGTGCCCGCCGGCCCATAGGCGTCCCATAGCGCGCCCGCGAGTATGCTGGCCGCGAGCGTCGCGAGCCCCGTGAACAGATTGAAGTAGCCGAACGCGGTGCCGCGTAAGCTTGGCGGCGCGGTATCGGCGACGAGCGCCGCGAACAACCCCTGCGTCAGTCCCATATGCAGGCCCCAAAGCACGACGCCGAGCGCGAGGCCTGCAAGGCTCGGCAGCAGCGCAAGCGCGAGATCGGCGGCGGCGAGGAAAGCGAGCCCGAGCGCCAGCAGCCCGGTGCGGTTGATGCGGTCGGACAAGGCGCCGGCCGGATAGGCCGAGAGCGCATAGACGATGTTCATCAGCACCAGCACCGCCGGCACCCACATCGCGTTGAGCCCGATATTCTGCGCCCGCA
This sequence comes from Bradyrhizobium sp. UFLA05-89, assembly GCF_059803475.1. NCBI lineage: Bacteria > Pseudomonadati > Pseudomonadota > Alphaproteobacteria > Hyphomicrobiales > Nitrobacteraceae > Bradyrhizobium > Bradyrhizobium sp. UFLA05-89. The sequence continues at coordinate 132,246 of NZ_JBANBA010000008.1, forward strand.
GGATCAGAAAGGCCTCGCTGAAGCGCGCCAGTGTGAAGGCGATGCCGACCGCCACGACGCGCCAATAGGCCGAGCCGAGCTGCCACATCGCCGCGGTGTTGAGCGGGTTTGGCGCCGGCGCGCGGGCCCCGTCGGGCTCGGGCTCGCTGACGGCGAACGTTATCAGGGCAAAGGAGAGGAACGCCGGCAGCACCGCGACCCAGAACACGGCTGTAAAATTATCCGCCGTCCACCACATCAGTCCGATCGCCGCGAGCGGGCCGACGAAGGCCCCGATCGTATCGAGCGACTGGCGCAGGCCGAAGCTCGCGCCGCGCAACTGCACTGGTGCAATGTCGGCGATCAGCGCATCGCGCGGCGCGCCGCGGATGCCCTTGCCGACGCGGTCGATGAAGCGCGCCGCAACCAGCCATCCAGCGCTGGGCGCGAGCGGAAACAGCGGCTTGGTGCACGCGGCGAGCCCATAGCCGAGCGCTGCGAGCAGCTTGCGCCGGCCGAGCCAGTCCGACAGAGCGCCGGAGAAGATCTTCGTGATCGAGGCGGTCGCCTCCGCGATGCCCTCGATGATGCCGACCGTCATGGTGGAGGTGCCGAGCACGGTGACCAGATAGACTGGTAGCAGCGCGTGGATCATCTCGGAGGAGACGTCCATCAGCAGCGAAACGAAGCCGAGCACCCAGACTCCCCTGGGGACCGCGGTTAGGGCTGAATTTGGCGTCGCCGTCGTCACGTCTTGCCCTTCGCATTCAGGCAATAAAAAAACCCGCCACCGGCGGGTTATCCATGCTCCCGCCGAAGGCGAGGCTTTCCAATTGCCTCACCTCAAGCAGGAGTCATCAGCCCATACAATCTGACATCGTCGGGCGGTTATCGGGGGACTCCATCCCCATCTGTGTGACAAGCCTAGCATGGAAATCGCGCCGCACAATAGGGTGGGGGAAGTTGCTTGTCATTCCGAGGCTCGCGAAGCGAGAACGCGGAATGTCGAGATACCGGGTTCGGCTCTCCGAGCCGCCCCGGAATGACAGTGATGGTTGCCGCTTGCCCGAAGCGGCGTGAGCGTGGCAGCGCTGCGGCAGCTTTGCGTTACAGCTCACGCGCCTAACTCGAATGTGAAGCAGGGGCGATCTTCGCGCTTTGCTTAAATGCATTTGCATGTCACCATCGCGTCATACGACGGGAGGGCGCGATGCGCTTGCTGTTCTCGATCGGGGCTGTGCTGGTGGCCGGCATGCTTGCCGGAGGTGACGCTGCGAGCGTCGCTGCGCCAGGAACCAGGTATCAGCAGCAAGCAGCAGACAAGGACGCGCAGAGCGTCGATGTCGAACTGATCCTCGCCGTCGACGTCTCCTACTCGATGGATATGGACGAGCTTGCGATTCAGCGCGAGGGCTATGCGCAGGCGATCCAATCCAAGGAATTCCTCCAGGCGCTCAAGGCGGGGCCCAACGGCCGGATCGCGGTGACCTATTTCGAATGGGCCGCTTCCAGCGACCAGAAGATCATCATTCCCTGGCGATTGATCGACGGGCCCGAGACGGCGGATGCGGTCGCCGCCGAAATCCTGAAGACGCCGATCCGGCGCGCCTCGCGCACCTCGATCTCCGGCGCGATCAATTTCGCGATGCCGCTGTTCGATGAGGATCCATATCGCGGCCTGCGCCGCGTCATCGACATCTCCGGCGATGGTCCCAACAACAATGGCGGGCCGGTCACGGTCTCGCGCGATGCCGCGCTGGAGAAGGGTATCGTCATCAACGGGCTGCCGATCATGGTCAAGGAGCCGTCTTATTCGACCATGGATATCGACAATCTCGACTATTACTACGAGGACTGCGTGGTTGGCGGTCCCGGCTCCTTCGTGATCGCGATCAAGGACCGCGACAAGTTCAAGGAGGCGATCCGCACCAAGCTTCTGATGGAGGTCGCCGGCCGCACGCCTGAGCGCAACGTCGTGCACGTTGCCGAGAAGGAGCCGCGCGTGAGCTGCCTGATCGGGGAAAAGATCTGGCAGGATCGCTGGGGCAGGTAAGGGATGGCCGACGAAGGTCCGATGATGGTCGGGGCCGCGACCGTATTCGTCGTCAGCGACATCGCAAAGAGCCTCGTGCACTATCGCGACGCATTCGGCTTCGACGTTACGTTCGAATATGGCGAGCCGACGTCCTATGTCTGTCTCTGCCGCGACGAGGTCGCCCTGCATCTGATCGCGTCGGCCCGCACCAAGCGCCTTCCCGGCAACGGCGCCATCTGCGTGTTCGTCAGGGACGTGGACCAGGTTCATGCCGAGCTGGCGGCGCGCGGCGCCACCATCGTCAAGCCGCCCGCGAACTACGATTACGGGATGCGCGATTTCGACGTCGTGGATCTCGACGGCAATCAACTGACGTTCGGAACGGGCGCGTCCGAGGACTGAACAGTCAACGGGATGCCAGCGCGGTCAAGATGCGCTCGATCGTGCGCAGGTGCGCCAGCGCGCTCTCGAACGCATGATTTCCGATGCGGCGCCAGATCCCCGACGTTTCCTCCATCAGATTCGGAATGGTCAGCGGAAACTCCGCGGCCTGCTGGAGAGCCGCCTTCTCGTTGATGAGATATTCTCCGTTCAGCGCAAACAGGACCTGCGCGACGCAGGTCAGCGCGCGGTAGACGCAGCCCGCGACGTGGGTCTGGTCTTCGTGCAGCGCGGCGAGTTCGGCATTCTCGATGCTGAACAGGATTTCCCACCGGAAGCGCCGGATCAGCGCCTCACGCAGCGGCTTTGGATAGGGCAGTGCGATCGACTTCAGCTCCGCGATCACCGCGCGTTCGTCGCGCAGCGGCTGACAGCAGGCGATCTCGCCCATCCAGATTGCCGAGCAGAACCCGTGCGGATGTCCGGGCTGATAGTCCATGCTGATCTGTCCCGACCGGCAGGCCTCCATCGTCCGGCGGACCGCATCGATGTTCCGGTAGAGCAGGTCGACCTTCTGCCCCTCGATCGTCAGCCATGCACCGCCGACGATCCACGGCCCCCATTCGCCGACCGAGGTGACCGTCGTCGCCTCGGGATCGTCGGCGAGTTGCTGCGCCGCCTGTTGCAGGCAATCGGTGTCGAGTTTGCGGTTCTCGGAGAAATACAGGCCGATGTCGTAGTCGGAGTTTTCATGCGACGTCCCGCGCGCCCGCGACCCGCCGAGCACGATGGCCTCGATGCCCGCGACGTTGCCAAGCGTGGATACCACCCGCTCGATGAGCGGATCGCGCTGGATGTCCGTCTGCGCTATCATGTGGTGAAACCCGCCGAAGCCCGCGCGGCTTGCGCCCGGTGGCGGATATGGTCCTGATTGTGGCGATGGTCAACTCCCCAGCTGCCGCCGTCCGTCAGTCGCGCGGCGCGGGCAAAGACCGCAACTTGTTGGCCCTCCGATAGACGTTCGCGATGCGGGGCCTGCCGCGAGCCGTCAAAATGCCGTTCAATCTGTGGTTTAGATCACGCCAGGGCGTCGTGAAGCGGTGTCTACTGTCCCTGTCAATCCGGTTGAGGGAGCATCGCGCGACATGCGCGATTTTGATGTTCGCAGGAGGATCGCCGTCATGACCCATCGCAGAAAACCCCCGGGTGCAATTCGTCACTATGGTGTCCTGGCGGGAACCGTCGTCGATGGCCTGCAAAGCTCGGACGGCTCATCGCCGCACTACGAGATTCACGTTGGTGGCGCCGGAGACTACCGGATCGCCGTCAACGTCCAGTCCGTCGACGACAGTGAGGTGCTGGCCTTTTTCGACCCCGACTTCGCAAGGTCGGGAACTCTGGATCTGAAGCCATATCTGCAGGGCAATCGCGGCTTTCGGCGGCTCGAGACCGGTCCGTCAGGCTCCGGTGGGCTTGACTATCTCCGCGACAAGCTCTTCCCGGTCGATGCGATGCAGCCGATCCCGGCGACGGGCCGCGGCGTATCGCTGAAGAACCTGCTCAACGCCAACATCAAGCGGGCGAAGGCAGACCCTAACGCCATGGTGGTCGCGTTCGGCGAATATTTTGAGGACCACGGCCAGACCGACCAGTATTTCCACTTCCGGCCCGAGCGCGGGATTCACGACATCCACATGATGCAGGGCAATCGCGGACAGTTCGCGAGCGACAACCGCACCCATGGCGATGGCGCGCTATTCATCTCGTTCGACAATGGGCAGGAGATCGTCGCGTTGTTCGTGCGCTTCCAGACGCAATCGCTCCACACCGATGATCGCACTGGCGCGCCGCTCGATTAAAGCGCGATGAGACTAGCACTACTTTGGCAGATTGTCGGTTTTGCCGTGCTTTATAGGATTCCCGAATCAATTTTTCAATGATCCATGGGTGGTCGGCTCTTGGAGGGCTGACCAT
>NZ_JBANBA010000090.1:0-40744 GCF_059803475.1 Bradyrhizobium sp. UFLA05-89
CAATCATCCCGACCGCGCTATCCAGAGCATTCCGCGCGAGTCAAGGCCCGGCACGGTGAGCTTCCCGTGACGCTCACATTTCAGCCGCAACATTTGTCGCCGCGATCGGCGATCTGGCTCGCTTCGAGAGTGCTCGCCATTTGATGGCGTATCTCGGCCTGGTGCCCTCGGAGCAGTCGAGTGGTGGGCGGATCCGGCGTGGTGGTATCACTAAAACCGGCAACAGCGAGGCTCGGCGCATGCTCATCGAGGCCGCCTGGAGCTATCGCTATCCGCCTCGGTGCACGGGCTGATCGAATGTCTGGCCCGCAAGCCACGAACGATGCCGTTGAGTCCAATGTTTTCCGGTATCGTAGGTGCGGCCGTGGCGCAGCAGAAATGCCAGCAATTGCTGTCGCGCCCGCATGAGATGCATGGATGCATCCATCCGAGCCCGGGTGAGATCATGCATTGCCTCATGTCCCTCGTCTGGGACCCACACTTGCGTGAGGTCGCCCGACCAGTGCAAAATTGCCAGCTTCTGGGAGTCACGGCGATCTGTCTTGATCCGCTCCCCCGGCTTGCGCGGAATCATGGATGTCGCAACAACAGTGCAACCATGTCCCAGACTGGTCAGCTGCCGATGTATGCCATAGCCGCAAGGGCCAGCTTCGTAACAAAACTCCAGTCGATGGCCATCCTTAGCCAGCCGTTTGCTCAGCTTAGATAACGCTGCCGGCGTGTTTGGGACCGCTCCGATGAAACCCACCGTCCCGCTCCGTCCCTCCTCCGCGACGGTCACAGAAATACTGACTTTGTGAACGTCGAGCCCCACGTAAAGAATCTTCTGCATCTACACTCTCCGATGTCGAGCCGCCGCGCCTTCATACGCGGCGGCGGCTCGACTGTGACGGAGACCGATGGCGCCGCTATGCTGGCGCTTCAGGACATACGGACTTAAAAATTGCAGGGATCGACGCCTAGAGCTCGAAATCTCTGCGATCTGAAAGAGCATCCTCTACTAGTCTTACTGCGTCACAAACGGTGGTCTGTGGAATGGGCGAACTTGATTGCACAACAAGGACATCTCGATAGCGTTCGGACGAGCCCTTGTTCGAGTCGCCGTCGCATCGTTGTGATCGAATCTGGAATGTGACGTTGGGTCCGTAGCGGCAGAACCGCGGGGTCTGTAATCTGCGGGAACGCGAGCGAGCGGGATCGGCCGGGCGCGCCGAGCGCCTGAGGGGGAATTCGTCTCCCGCTCGGAGATCAGGAATCCGAAGGCTGCAATGCACATCGTTGCGTGATGATGAAAGCCGCGCCAGCGGCGCCCCTCGAAGTGGCCAATCCCGACCTCCTGCTTGAGTTCCTGATAGTCGCGTTCGATGCCCAGCGAATTTAGCCGTCTCAACGAGAGTCCGGAATGCCACATCCTCCGGCAATGTCGAGAGCCAGTATTTGGTAGGCTGGTCCTCGCCTTTCGGCCATTCGATCAGCAGCCATTCCTCCAATCGCTGGGTGGTTTGCCAATAATCATGGTGCGCGGCACGGACCCGCACGCGGGCAAAGCGCGAGCTCAGCTTTTCGTTCGTTCCTTGCCGCCACGTTGATGGTGCGCCAAGCTTTGGCCGGCAGGCCGAGCGCGAGCGCTTTGACGGCGGCCGGCCGATGTTGACGGTTGCGGCGCATCAGTTTCGGGGGCCGGCCGCGGCCCGACCATGGCTTCGGCGGCAAGGGACCGGTGCCGGGCGCCCACACCGTTGTGCTCGACAGAAGACCCGCCACATAGGTCAATCCCAGCGCCGTGATCTCCGTGCGCAGATCGCTGTTGTTGCCGTAGCCCGCGTCCATCAGCACGACATCGCGCGGAAGCCCGGTCGCACAGGCCCACTGCAACTGACTCCAGTGCGATCTCCAGCTTGGTCCGGAAGCCGACTTCGGCAGGAATGCCCGCCTTGCGCCGCCGATCGCAATCCTCGGTCCATTCCTTCGGAAGACAAAGGCGATAGGCGACACAGGCTGGCGTGGTGGTTGGCAATCGACAGTGACACCGCCACCTGGCAACTATCCTGCTTGCCGAGCTGCCCGCAATATTGCCGTGCAACTCCAACGAATGTCGCCCCTGCTTGGGAAATCCGGTTTCATCTCATCGATGATCCAAGCTTCGATCGGGCCCTGGCGTTCAATCGCCGGCAGGACCATCTCGCGTACCTTGCCCAGCACCTTCTCATCCGACCAGGTGCCGCTGCCGACGAAATGCAGCAGCGATTGATGCTGGGCGGCCGTCCGTTCCGGAGCCGTCACCGCCGCCATCGGCTCCACGCTCTTGAGAAGATATCGAGGAGTTCGCCGATCTTGCGACAAGTAGCTTCGAATCACGTTTCTGCGCGGCTGGTGAGGTTGGGGCTGTAGGGCGGCAGGAAGAGTAGATGCGCTCCTCTGGCGCGGATGGCGTTGCGGGCAGACTTGCTCTTATGGGTGCCGAGATTGTCGGGAATGACGACCTCGCCTTTTGCCAAGGTGGGCGCCAACACTTTCTCGACATAGAGCGTGAAGAACTCACCGTTGATGGAACCGTCGATGACACAGGGCGCGCTGATCCGGTCGTGGCGCAGTGCTACAATGAAGGTCATGGTCTTCCAATGGCCAAAAGCGCAAGACGCTACCCGCGGCTCCCGCCCGCGCGATGGCGCCATGTTGGATTTGATCCAGGTCTCGTCGATAAAGACCAGGCGTGAGGCCTCGATCCTGTCCTGATGGACCTTCCAGCGCGTCCGTTTACGCGCGATATCGGGACGGTCTTGTTCGGCCGGCCGGAGTGTTTTTTTAAGCTCAGCCCGTCGGCGTGAACGAACGTCCATACCGCCCGCACGTTCAGCTTCCGCAAAGTAAATGGTCCGGAGCGAATGCGTTTGCGCAGCCAGTCGGCGTTGGTGCTGGTAGGACCGGCTTCTTGTGACCGCCGATCTTGCTGAGCGAAACGCCTCCGATCTCCTGCCGCAGATTCTTCCACTTCGTCACACAAGAAGGACTGATCTGAAGCGCATCTGCAATCGAACGAACTGTCTCGCCCGCGGGGACCATGGACCGCGTGCAGGTCCGCATCAATTGCAAGCTTGACGGTAACGAGCTCTTGTCCAGGGCGTTCGCGACGTCGTGCGCAAGCCAGCTCGCTATCGCCGCTCATAGGTGGCAGCAAACCCAAGGTCATCGTCACCACCGCCATTGCAAGCAAATCGGACGACTCCCAGTGAGCGATCGCTCGTCGCGTACAGGTCGTATCCCAACTAGCGCATGAGAGCATGCTCAACCGAGTCTCTGCCCCGCCTCCCAGGTGATGGCCCACTGCGGGCCGGGCGCTGGGCGGAATTACCGATTGTCCGCGAAAGAATGCGCGGTCCAGCACAGGACTATTATGCAGTTGCCGCTACACGGCGAAGTATTCCCCTGTTGGAGCCGCAAAAGTGCGTCCTGTCCCGAAAAGCGCAGGTATCCTGCAGCCGATTGGAGCGATGATTATGCCTGACCAGCACGGGAGCAAGCGCGAGTGTCGATAATCGCATTTGATTGCTTCATACGTAGTAATTCGCCTGCAGCTCTCTCGGAACGACCGCGAGGCCGGGCTTGCGTTACAGCGTTCGAACGTTACCGTCACGTAGGAATGCGTCGGTCATGTTGTTCACGGCGAATGCAGCGGCGACTTGCGATGCTTGGCATCGATGCTGCAGAGTTCGGCCCCCAAAAAGAGCTGCGCTGCTTCTCGGCGCGCTGCATGACGGCGGTGACGTCCTATCTCCGCTATTTTCGGCCGGTCGTTGAACTCAAGCAAGCGCCCGCTCTGCTTTCGCGGGTGCGCTGCAGCAATGTCGGTTCCGGCGCCAACAGGGACGCTTACTCCCCAGGCTCCGAAAATCACGCTCTCGTCGCACCGGTGCAAGTTGCTGCACGGATGTGCAGGCGAGAGGGGTTTGGTAATGATAGCGGGAGGCGCGAAGCGCGGGAGAAGTACACCTGTGAGCGTCTTTGATCATTGTCGCGTCGCCATCATCGGCGCAGGCATCACCGGCATCACTACCGCCTATAGCTTGCTCAAGCATGGGTGCAAGGTGGTCGTATTTGATTGTCAGCGCTATCCGGCGATGGAAACGTCCTTGGCGAATGGTGGCCAGCTCTCCGCCTCTAACGCCGAGGTCTGGAACAGTTGGGCCACCGTCCTCAAGGGTATCAAGTGGATGTTCTCGCCGGGTGCGCCATTTCTGGTCGGTTCAAAGCCGTCTTGGCACAAACTCTCTTGGATGGCGCAGTTCGTCGCTTGCATCCCGAAATATGAAGAGAATACCCTCACTACGGTGCGGTTGGCGATCGCGTCGCGTCATCACCTAAGGCGGATGGCACAGGAGGAAAACATCGAGTTTGATTTCGAAGATCGCGGTATTCTACATCTCTACCACAGCAAATCAGAGTTCGAGGCAGCGGCGAAGCTTTCCGCATTGCTCGCAAAAGGGGGGCTCGATCGCCGCGCGCTGAGCCCTGAAGATATCAGATCGATTGAACCCACTCTCAGGGGATCGTTCTATGGCGGTTTCTACACGGAGTCCGATTTCACGGGCGACATTCACAAATTCACTACAGGTCTCGCTCGCGCTTGTGAAAGACTCGGTGCAACACTGAACCCTTCAACCGAGGTGTTGTCGATCGGCCTGAATGGAAGCAAGAATGTATACGTAAATTGGAGATCTACGGCCCCCAAAGAAGACGCGAGGATGTGTGTCGACCAGTTCGATCGCGTTGTCGTCTGCAGCGGTGTCGGTTCGCGACGGCTTGCCGCTACCGTCGGCGATCGCGTCAACGTTTATCCGGTGAAAGGATATTCGATCACTGTGCATCTAACCGAGAGCTTAGACCAGCAGGCGGCGCCGTGGACAGGCTTGGTCGACGATCGCGCCAAAATCGTTACGAGCCGACTTGGTAAGACGCGGTTCCGAGTGGCTGGCACAGCCGAGTTCAACGGCATAAACATGGATATCCGGGCAGCGCGTATCGAGCCATTGATGGAATGGTGCCGCTTGCGGTTTCCCGACATGAGTACCCGAAGTGTTGTACCCTGGGCCGGTCTTCGGCCGATGATGCCGGACATGCTGCCACGCGTCATGCAGGGGCGCGATCCACGTGTGTTTTACAATACCGGGCACGGGCATCTTGGGTGGACGTTGTCGGCCGTGACGGCCGATGCAGTTGCGGCGCTGATTACAGCGAGCCGGAATGCCGTGTAAGAGTGTGCGGAAATAATAGTTGATGGATTGGGAACGGGTTCGAATATTCCGTGAGTTGTCCGACCTGGAAACAACAGCGGCAAATCACTTGCGACTGAATCATGCGGCTGTTGCTCTGGTAACTCACCTTGTTGGAGCAGACTCCCAACGTTAAAGTTGCTCCACCGTCACATAGCGGCTTTGTACACTCACGATGGGGAGGAGTCCAGGGACGAACCCTGAGCGCTACCAAATGCTTGTAACAGCAGGCTGACCTCGTTTTGTAGCGTGGGCCAGTTCCTATACATGTTAGCTGATGCCGTTCAGCGTCGCCATCGCGGCGGCCGAGGCACCTGCTTGCAGACTGACGATTGCCGGGCTGCCATTGATAAAGCACAACGCCGCAAAAGGTTTGGCGCAACCGGGCAGAGCCAGACGAGATCTGTCAACGCGATCGCGTCTGCAAGCAAAATGGGGAGCCAAACTAACCATAAGACGTGTCGGCCATAAATGTCGGCGATCGCGCCGGCCCCATCGAGATCAGCATGACCGGCAACATCAGCGCGGTCTGGACCAGCGACCGTATCCGCCGACGTCATCTATGTCATCGACCACGAGGCGCCACGGGCCAGGGCCCCCACATTCGAAAGCAAGCTTCAAGCCAAATACCGCGGAACGTAGTTTGTCGGGAATAGCGCGGTGATTCCGCCGACGTTGAACGTCTGGGGCTTCGGGGCGTCGGCCATATCGTATCCTTATCTCCTCCCACGGTTTGGTTCTGAATAAAATGGGCATAATCAGCGAAGATTGCCAGCCGCGACCAAGACATTTCGGAGCGCACCGCTTTGCACAGTATGGACACAAAACGTTCAGGACGCTCCTGTCGCAGGCGCGAGACACCGCCGCTTGAGATGTCCTGCTCATTAGTGTTGACTTCACAACCACCCACGTCGCGAGTGAACATGGCATACTATCTCGGCCGTCGCATTCGTTAGCTGAATTCTAGATGAGCCTCTTCGATTGCCGAGTCCTTGCACTTTTAGTCTTCTTATCAGAGTGCATAACTGGCTCAACTGAACGATACGCGGGTCAATCGTTTTGCCGAAGGCGGTAGGGCCAGCGCACCACGTCACCGCGACGATCATTCCAGAGGGATATGGCCCAAACGTAAGCGTCGTTCTCAGGCCACGGCTTTGAGGGCTTGAGCGCGGTAGGCCCAGGGCAGTAGCTGGTCGATGTCGCGGTTTGGATGCCCGTTGACGATCCTGGTCAGGACATCGGTGAGATAGGCGAGCGGATCGACGTCGTTGATCTTGCAGGTCTCGACCAGGGACGCGACGACAGCCCAGTGCTCGGCACCACCGTCGGATCCAGCAAATAGTGCGTTTTTGCGACTGAGCTTGATGCCACGGATTGATCGTTCGACGGTATTGTTGTCGAGTTCGATGCGGCCGTCATCGATGAAGCGAGTTAAGCCTTGCCAGCGCGAGAGGGCGTAGCGGATGGCGTCGGCGAGCTTGATCTTCTGGCTGATGAGAGCCAGCTTGGCGCGCAGCCATACCTCGAAGGCATCAGCCAGTGGTCGGCTCTTCTGCTGCCGCACGAGGCGACGTTCCTCCGCGCTGCGGCCGCGGATCTCCTTCTCGATCCCATAGAATGCGGCGATGTGCTTCAGCGCGTCGCTCGCGATCGGAGCGGGGCCGGCTGTCGCGAGTTCGTAGAAGTTGCGCCGCATGTGCGCCCAGCAGAAGGCGAGCTCGACCTCGCCACGTTCGGCAAGCTTTGGGTAGGCGTTGTAGCCATCGACCTGCAGGACGCCCTTGAAGCCGGCAAGATGGCTGAACAGCCGCTCGGCTTTGCGGTCGGGTGCATAGACATAGGCGATGCCTGGCGGATCGAGACCGCCCCAGGGCCTGTCGTCGGCGGCATAGGCCCAGAGCTGGCCGGTTTTGGTGCGGCCCCGGCCTGGATCGAGCACCGGCACCGTCGTCTCGTCGGCGAACAGCTTGGACCTCGCGCGAAGCACCGTGAGAAGGCGCTCATGCAGCGGGCGCAGATGGAAGGCGGCATGCCCCACCCAGTCCGCCAGTGTCGATCGATCGAGAGCGATGCCCTGGCGGGCATAGATCTGGGCCTGCCGGTAGAGCGGCAGATGATCGGCATATTTGGACACCAGAACCTGGGCGACGGTTGCCTCCGTCGGCAGTCCGCCCTCGATCAAGCGGGCCGGAGCCTCGGCCTGCATGACGCCATCTTCGCAGGCTCGGCAGGCGTATTTGGGACGTCGGGTGACGACAACGCGGAACTGCGCCGGCACCATGTCCAGCCGCTCGCTCTTGTCTTCGCCGATCTGGTGCAGGTCGCCCTTGCAGCAGGGGCAGGTCTTGGCGTCGAGGTCGACCACGACCTCGATCCGCGGCAGATGCGCCGGTAGTGCTCCGCGATTGTTGCGGCGCTTGCGCGCGCGCTCCGCTCGCCCTTCCGGTGCTGTCTCGTCCTGGCTGGCTTCCGTATAGGCCGCAACCTGTTGGACGTCCTCGAGACCGAGCAGCATCTGCTCCTCGGGAAGCGACTCTGCCTTCCGGCCAAAGCGATGACGCTGCAGCTCTTTGATGATCTGGCGCAGCCGCTCGCTCTCGTGCCGCTCGGCCAGCAGCATCGCCTTCAGCGTCTCGGGATCATCAGGAAGGTTATCGCTCACAGGCAAATCAGAGCATATTCGCGCTCGCCTGACGACGTGCTCGATGCCCCTGATTCACTTCGCCGCAGCGCGGCCCACAACTATCCGGCTTGCGTCGGGACGACCGTCTCCCGTGCCGCGTGGACACGCCGCCAATCGAGCCCTTCGAGCAGCGCCGACAATTCCACCGCCGACAAACGCATCACGCCATCCTCGATCTTCGGCCAGCGGAAGACGCCTTCCTCGAGCCGCTTGGCGAACAGGCACAAACCCGTACCGTCCCAGAAGATCAGCTTGATCCGGTCCGCCCGCTTGGCACGGAACACATAAACAGCACCCGAATGGGGTTATGTTGCGCACAACATAACCCCACTTGGACGAAGCCGCTCCGCGGCAGAACACTCGGCAAGGGTGGCCCATCGTCGGATGAAGGAATGCGGCTGAAGCAACTGTAACCGCTTTGGCGTGCCATGGTGAGACGTAATTTGCAGCGTTCATAGGCTTGGCTTCGAGCAAGATGGCGTTGCTGCCCTCGGGCAGTTTTCGTTTTTTTTGCCAAGGAGCCTTCAATGACGCCGCTTCGGTTACGCATGATAAACGACATGCAGATCCGCAACTTGTCACCGCACACGCAGGAATCCTATCTGCTGCAGGTTTCGCAGTTCGCCCGCCATTTTGCGAAGTCGCCGGCGTTGCTTGGGCCGGAAGATGTCCGCGCCTACCAAGTCTATCTAACGAACGAGAAGAAGCTGGCGCCGAAGTCGATCCACGTGACCGTCTCAGCGCTCCGTTTCTTGTACCGTGTCACGCTCGGCTTCGAATGGGATTTCGACCTCATCATTGCATGTCCAAAGGTGCCCAAGACGCTCGCCGTCATCCTCAGTCCCGAAGAGGTGCTGCACTTCCTCGGCTGCGTGGAGAGCCTCAAGCATCAAGTGATCCTGACAACATGCTACGCCGCCGGTCTGCGCATTTCCGAAGCGGTACGTCTAAAGCCGGGGGCCATCGATCGACAGCGGATGGTGCTACGCGTCGATCAAGGCAAGGGGAAGAAGGACCGTTACGTCATGCTCTCGGCACGGTTGCTGGAGACACTGACCGACTATTGGCGCGCCGTCCGGCCGAGGACGTGGATGTTTCCCGGCGGTATCCCCAACGAGCCGATATCGACCAACGCGGTGCAGGACGCCTGCAGCAAGGCGCATCGGTTAGCGGGCCTTGCCAAGCCCGTGACGCCGCATTCGCTGCGGCATGCCTTCGCCGTTCATCTACTCGAGACCGGCACCGATCTTCGCACCATCCAGCTCTTGCTTGGCCATCGCAGCCTGTCCACAACCGCGCAATATCTCCGGATAGCCACGAACAAAGTCTGCGCGGCGACCAGCCCGCTGGAGCTGCTGCCGCGCCCAATCCCTAAGGCACCACCACCGCCGCCGCCTGAACATTTCTGACGGCGGCCCCATGGGACGCTCAGGTCCGGAAGTGGCGGATATCTTCCGCCGCTATGGTGCTGCCTGGCGCGAGCAGCACTGGAGGTCTCTATCGACCGAACGGCGTGCAGCAATGACGGCGATCGAGCGCTGTCGAACGGCCGCGCTCGGTGGCCATGTCGAGCAGTGCGATCACTGCGGAGAGCGGCGGATCTCCTACAATAGCTGCCGCTCGCGCAACTGCCCCAAGTGCCAATCGCTCGCGCGGGCAGAATGGATCGAGGCCCGACAAGCGGAGCTTCTCGATACGCAGTATTTTCACGTTGTTTTCACCATACCCGACCAAATCGCAGCGATCGCATTCCAGAATGCCGGCACCGTGTACGATATTATGTTCCGCACAGCTGCAGAGACTTTGCGGACTATCGCTGCCGATCCCAAGCACCTCGGTGCCGAGATCGGGTTCTTTTCTGTCCTTCATACTTGGGGCCAGAACCTCCTTCACCATCCCCACCTCCATTGCGTCGTTCCTGGAGGAGGACTGTCCCCGGATGGCAGCCGCTGGATCGCGTGCCGGCCCGGCTTCTTTCTTCCCGTGGCCGTGCTTTCCCGTCTGTTCCGGCGCCTATTTCTCAGCGCCTTGCAAAAGTCGTTCGACACCGGCGAGCTACAATTCTTCTCGTCGCTGGAACCGTTGCGTGATCCGGCTGCGTTTCAGCGTTATCTGAACGATGTCCGCAGAATCAATTGGGTTATCTACGCCAAGCCGCCCTTTGGCAGCGCCGAACAGGTTGTGCACTATGTCGGCCGTTATACGCATCGGGTAGCGATCAGCAACAGCCGCGTCATCGATATCGAAGACGGCAAAGTACGCTTTCGATGGATGGATTACCGCCACGGAAGCCAGCAGAAAGTAATGACGCTGGACGCCGGGGAGTTCATTCGGCGTTTCCTCATCCATGTCCTACCCGAAGGCTTCAAACGTATTCGCTACTATGGTTTTCTGGGTAACCGCTACCGCAAGCAAAAGCTCGCTCGCTGCCGTGAACTGCTCGGAATGATGTCCGCCGATGCTCATTCGGAGCCGGAAGAGCTATCCGATTACCCCGAGAAGGCTGAGCACTGCAATGCCGCTTCCTTGCGTCAATGTCCATCCTGTCATCAAGGCCACATGGTGTGCGTCGAGGTCTTGCAGCCAGGTTCGTTCAGTGCCGCTCGTTCACCGGACACTTCTTGATGCGAGACCTCGATCAACCAAGAACCGCCACCTTCCATTTCGCAATTCTTCCGGCCGCCGTGGCAGCCGATAGATGCCCTGTTGTCGTTCTTCCGACGTCAAACCTCCGGCGCTTCGCATTTTTCGGCTACTTCGCTTCCCAGATGTCGCTTCCACCCAGTACTTTCATGATAATGTCCGCTTTGGACTTGCCTCCAGTACAGATCACGACGTTTCACAAATAACGGCGCAGTGATTCAACACCCATAGCTGCAGCGGCGTGCCCGCGACTTCGTCCAACACGTTTTTAGATTACCGGCGCCCCTCGCGAGTGCTCGTGTTGGGTACCGAACCACGCGCCGCCAATCTAAAAACGCTCTCTATTATGTGTCGGACGACATTATGTGGCGGAGGCGCCCTAACGCCTGCCTGGGCCGGCCACGGCTGGATTCCTCCGCCACATAATATTTGGTGCCTCTCGCGCGGACGCAGGATCCCCCTGCGCCGCAACACCAGAGGGGCACAATGCTCGAGTTCTTTTTTTCGTATCGCGGGGTGCTCAAGCGCCTTCGTACCGGGGCGCTCGGCGCCGAGATGGATCGCATCGCGGAATACTTTTTCTCGCTCGGTTACAAGCAAGCATCCGCTAAGCTTTATCTGAGCCGGATTGCGCGGTTCAGCCATTTTGCTGCAACACATTGCGGTTCACGGCCGATCGGCGAAGCTATCGTCGATAGCTATCTACGCACGTTCACCACGGACTCGCCGCGGATTGCGGCAGTCTCTGCGCTTCAACACGCGCGGCGGGTGGCGCCCGAACGATTCATTGCTTCGGTGCCCAGTGTAGTCGATGATCCGGACGCCCCGCTTTTGAGCTCCTTTTCGGACTATCTCAGCAGGGTACGAGGCCTTGAGCCAAAGTCCCGCGATGGCGTTCTCTTGGGCGCGCGGCGCTTTCTCGATTGGCTCCGCCATCGCCACCCCGGCCAAGACCTCAAGGCGTTGACGGCGGAGCATGTCCTTGCTGCCGTCGAGTATCGGCTGTTGCTCTCGGCGACCTCCGCCACTCGCACGGCGGCGACCTCTCACATCCGAACGTTTCTCCGCTTTCTGCATTGGGCTGGCCACCACGAGCAGGATCTGGCCTCCGTTGTTCCAAGAACGTCCCATTGGCGTCTGGCCCATTTGCCGCCCCGGCTTTCGTGGGATGATGTTCGCCGCGCCATCGATGCGATCGGCAAGGCGACGCCGATCGACCTTCGCGATCGGGCCGTCCTGCTGCTGCTCGCCACCACAGGCATTCGCAACGGCGAGCTGCGCGCCCTTCAGCTCCAGGATATCGACTGGCGAGCTGGCGAGATTTTTGTCCGGCGCACCAAGGGCAAGCGTGACCGGGTGGCCCCGCTCCTCGAGGAGGCCGGCGCCGCGCTCGCCAATTACATCCTGCGGGCTCGACCGAAGGTCGATAGTTCATATCTGTTCCTGTCCTTCACGCCGCCCGTGGGACCGTTCAAGTCTGCGTCGCCGGTTTCGAGGATCGTGCGGAAGCGGTTGCGGCATAGCGGGGTCGCGCTCGGTCGCGTCGGAGGCGCGCATCTCCTGCGCCACAGTCTAGCCACGCAGCTCGTCGGGCGACGAAGACCGATCAACGAGGTCGCCGATCTTCTAGGGCACCGAAGTATCAACACAACGGCGCTGTACGTGAAGGTCGCGGCCTCGCAGCTCGCTGAGGTCGCGCTCCCCTTTCCGGGAGGCGCCGCATGACTGCCTTCGCCGCATTCCTCGGCGAGAAGGTCGAGCGGTATATCGAGCTGCGCCGCTCCCTCGGCTACGCCTTCAACAAGCAAGCTGGCACGCTGCGGGCCTTCGTTCGCTACGTCGAGCGCTCTCGGTGGGATGCGCCCGCCACCCGGACGATGGCGCTGGACTTCGTCCTGTCGTTCGGCGGCGCCGCCAACAGTCGCGCCGTTCGTCACGGCGTGCTCCGCCGATTTTACGAGTACCTGACCGTCTACGCTCCCCGGACCGAGGCCTTGGAGCGCAGAGCCTTCCCTAGGTCCAGGGCGATTCCGCCGCCGCGCATCTTAAGTGAGGCTGAGCTGGCGTCGCTTATCGACGCATGCAGCTTCATTTCGCCAAGGATCCCTCTCAGCGGCCGCACGATGGCGACGTTGATCGGACTGTTGGCCAGCACGGGGCTACGATCGGGCGAAGTGGTCAGGCTTGATCGCGGCGACGTCGATCTGACCAACGGGGTCGTCCTCGTCCGTAAGACCAAGTTCCGTAAAGACCGCCTGGTTCCTGTTCACCCCACGACCCAGGCAGCCCTTCAACGATATGCCCGGGAGCGCGACGCCGTGTTTTCCAGGCCCAAAGACGAGGCCTTCTTTCTCAGCTCGCGAGGCTGCCGTCTGTCGGCGGCCGGCCTGCAAAGCAACTTCGCGAAGGCCCGCAAGCTCGCGGGTCTCGATGACGATAAGCCCCTGCGACCCCACGATCTCCGGCACCGGTTCGCGGTGACCAGGCTCAAGCTTTGGCACCAACAGCGCGCAGATGTTCAAGCGCTGCTGCCTTTGCTCGCCACCTATCTCGGCCATGCCAGCTACAGCGACACGGCCTACTACCTCACCGGTTCGTCGGATCTTCTCGCCATCGCGGCTGAACGCGCCTTTCTCGACGGAGGCACCGCATGAGCGAACATCTCCTTCTGGCGCCGCTCCTGGAGTCGTACTTCCGTCGTCGGCTGACCAAGCAGCGCAACGCCACCTCCGCGACCCTGGCCAGCTATCGCGACGCCTTGCGCATGCTGATCCTCTTTGCCGCGGCGCGTTTGCAGAAGAAGCCGGCGGCGCTGGACCTTGAAGATCTCGATCGGGACCTCGTTCTCGCCTTTCTTGATGAGCTCGAGGAGAAGCGGAACAACTCCGTTGCAACGCGCAACGCCCGACTAGCCGCGATCCGATCCTTCTTCCATCACGTCGCCGCCGCCGATCCCGCCTCCTTCGGCGTCGCTCAACGGGTTCTGACGATCCCCACTAAACGAGCGCACATTGCAGTGACGCACCACCTCACCAGCGCCGAAGTCGACGCCATCGTTGCCGCCCCTGATCAGACGACGCCCCGCGGCCGGCGCGACCGGGTGTTTCTACTCTTCTTGGCGAGAACCGGTGCCCGCGTGTCCGAAGCGACCGGCGTCAACGCGAGCGACCTTCAGTTGGAGCGAGGACGCCCGCAGGTACTGCTTCGCGGCAAGGGGCGTCGCGACCGCGTCGTTCCCATTCCTCAGGATCTGCTGCGATCGCTGACGGCCTTATTGAGCGAGCGCGGCGTGGCCCATCGTGAGCCGCGGCCGATCTTTGTCGGGGCGCACAACGAGCGCCTGACGCGCTTTGGCGCGATCCACATCGTCCGGCGTGCAGTCTCTCAGGCCGTGTCCATCACGCCAAGCTTGGAGGGCAAGCCCATATCGCCGCACATCTTCCGTCATTCCCTCGCCATGAAGCTTCTCCGGTCAGGCGTGGACCTCCTCACGATCCAGGCCTGGCTTGGCCATGCTCAGGTCGCCACAACCCACCGCTACGCCGCCGCGGATGTCGAGATGATGCGCCGGGGACTCGAGAAGGCGGGCGTCTCAGGCGACCGCAGCTCACGATTCCGGCCGAACGACGCCGTCCTGCAGCTGCTTGCCAGCATCTGATTATTATGTGGCGGAGCAACCTTGACGTGGCCGGCGCTGGCTGGCGTTAGGGCGCCTCCGCCACATAATCTCGTCCGACACATAAGAACGGATCGGCCTTCATGTGCTCGCGTACAAGCATCGCAAGCCCCTCCATTCCCTTGCGGAAGTCGACCGGCTTGGTTGCCACCATTACCCGGACAGTTCCGGACGGGCCGATCACCGGCTTGCCTTCAGCGCATGGACGATGGCCGCAATCATCGCCACGTCCGCACCGCGGCCGACCCGGATAGTGACGCCTTCGGCTTCGATCTCGATGCCCCCGGCATCGCAAGGGCGAGCCCGGACATCCGGCTTGGCCTTGCGTCGCGCTGTCTTGCGCTCATGGCCAACAGCCACGGCCGGTACCATGGCGTCTACCACCGCCGGTACAAACGGCGGATCGTCAGCCATCGGCGTCGGCAACCGGCGTGCTTGCCGGCGCCAGGTGAACACTTGTTGTGGGGTCAGCCCGTGTCGTCGGGCAATCTCGGAAACGACCGCGCCTGGTACCAGCGTCTCCTCGACGATCCGGGCCTTGTCGTCCTTCGAGAACCAACGACGGCGTCCCGTCTCAGTGATCACTTCCAGCCGGCGCGCCGTCACGTCCGACTTAAGCGTATGGTCAAGCATAGACACAGGCCGATCCCTTTAAAGAGATCGTGAAACTCGCCTATCCCATGTGCCGCGAGAAGGTGGGAGCGGAACGACGCTTACGCCCAAACCCTTCATTGTGCTCAACTCCGTTCTTGTATCACTCGTTAAGAAGACGAGGCCGGTTAACGCGTCGACCTGCCATCGATCACCAGCCGTCATTCTTCTTTCTGAAGAGGCAGCCACTTTACTTGAAGGTAGCGCCTCGAGCCGAGAGGTCACGAGCACCGCGGGGCTTTAGCATCGTATCAAGTTGTCTGGGTAATCACAGAAGTAAAAGTTCAACACTTAATGGCTTCAACCAAAAGTAATGCCGAGGGTCGGCGAGTATGCCCACCTGCACCTCCAAACTGCCCAACGTCCGTCGCGTGATCGTCGAAAGCAGAACTCTTGCCCAGTAACCGCGATACTCAACGATCCGATCGAGCGTCGAGGGTGCAAAATGTCCAGCAGTTCTGCGGAAAAGGACCTTGCACGCGCGCGGTCACGGGGGTTGCGCTGCGCCGAGCGTCAAGTGCCACACTCTTGTTGTGAGTATTCATGCGGCGAACAAGATTCGCGCTCCTCGAGCAGGTCCAGCGATACCCCATATCATCCCGGGGCCATTGCGCCGCAAAGCGACGATACCATTTCCACACTCCGCCATCCTAGACTCATGCAGCCCGACCAGCCGAAGGGGCGCATTACGCCTGAGACGCTCATCAACGACATTGACTGTCAGTGTTGATAGGTTGACCTGGCTGTCTTTGCATCGTTTAGATTGCGTGCGACGTTCGGAAATGCCTACTTGGGCGGCGGTCATCACCGCGCTGTCTCGGGGAGATTTGCACCATGAATCAGGGCGGCCATGCTAATGAGACAAGTAGTTGGCTCTTTGTCGGATCATCAAAAATCGGCGGATTTGGTCTATTTTCGAGGAGAACAATATTTAAGGGCGATGTCGTAGGAAGGCTCCCTGGGGTTGTTGTGCCGGTCGCAAACAAGAGAACGATCCAGATCGATCGTGATCGACATCTTTGTAGTGAATATATCGACTTCATCAATCACCGCTGTCGCCCGAACGCATACGTCCGAGTCGAATCCAACACAATCGTCCTAAACGCCATTCAGCAGATTGGGAACGAAAGTGACGAAATAACCATTGACTACAACTGCTCGGAGGATCGGCTTGCTGAAAGCTTCACCTGTCGATGCTGTCAACCTCCAAACCGTGTTCGCGGATACAGGCATCTGGTTCAGTCAAATCAAGCGGACTACTTACATCGCATAAATCGATTCGTATTGCCTCATCTCTTACATAATTCCTGAGACGATCGTTTCAATCGGCCGCGCGCGAGTAACGCCGCAGAGCTGTGGATGAAAACCGCGCATGAAAAGCATCTCAGACCCAACGCAATCCGTATCCATGACTTAGAAGCCCATCCGATGTCTTGTCGTGGAGTGCTCGACATGTTCTTTCGGCCAGAGCGCACTCCCGAGTTGCCAACTGGGCTAGGTTATCCGGCGCCATCAAAGGCCGCAAGCTGCGCTTCCCATCGACTCCGCGACGGCTCACAACGGTCAATGCTTTTGGGATCCCGATATGCGCCATATCGCTTCAGATAACCAGGCAAGAGCATCACCAGAGTGGGTAGTGTCACCAGCGTTGTTAACGATGTACGGTTTCTTATCACGCCGCCGTTTTTCCTGAGCAGTCCAAAAGGTTCTCCAATGACGATCCCTACAGAGTTGACACTGCAAGAACGCGTCGCAACTGCGTTGCGCAAGATCCAGGCGTTGGAATCAGCATACGAGACGATCACTATCGCAGAGCTAGTTTCAGTGCGGGCGAGAACGCACGGTTCAACGACCGCGATCGACGTCTTCGAGCGGGGCGAGCGCGCGACCTACTTCGAGATGGACCGGTCGTCCAATAAATATGCACGTGCGCTGCGTGCATTCGGCGTGCAAAAACGCGATCGCATTGGAGTGATTCTGCCCAATCGTATCGAATTCCCGATCTTGTGGTTCGCAATCGCAAAGCTCGGTGCAGTGATGGTACCAGTTGACCTCCGTTACACTCCCAGGGAAATCGAATACGTTCTGAGTGATACGCAGGCCAGGTTCGCGGTCGTTGACGAGTCCGCATGGACGGTGTTCACGGCGATGGACCCATGGCCACAAGACCTCGCCAAGGACCGGATAATTTTTGTTGGACAGCCTTCCAACACGACAGCCACTACACTCGATGACTGCCTCAAGGGGGTCGACGACTCTCCGGTGGACGAGGATATCAGCCCCGACGACCTGTTGAACATTGAATATACTTCGGGCACAACGGGATTTCCGAAAGGCTGCATGTTGACGCACGACTACTGGGGCGTGAGCTCATATCAGAGCGCGGCGTGGGGCGACGGGGCGCCGTACAAAAGGTATCTTGCTACGCAACCCTTCTCCTATCTCGATGCGAAGCAATACCTTTTGAAGTCTTATCGACAGGGTGGCACGCTCTACTTGGCTACATTATTCAACTCGACCCGCTTCATCGGTTGGGTCAGGCAGTACCGGATCGAGTGGTGCGTGTTTCGGGAGGCAGTGGCGCGCCAGGTTGAGGCCGCTGACGAGGACCGAGCGTTATGTCTGAAGCAGACTCTCAACTGGGGCTGGAGTCCCGATAGCGTACGCAAGTTCCGGAAGCGGTTTCGAGTGAGTACTCAGGATGCTTTTGGGATGACGGAGATCTGGCTTGGTACGCAAATGCCAATCGATTTTGAGGAAATGGCCGACTCCGGTTCGGTGGGAATGCGTGCTCCCTTTCGGCATCTGCGCCTAATGAATGACGATGGCACTCCCACCGAAGTCGGCGAAGTCGGCGAGCTGTGGGTGAGTGGTCGTGGAATCTTCAAGGGCTATTGGAACAGATCGGAAGCCAATGCCGCCTCTTTCGAAAACGAATGGTTCAAGACGGGGGACCTGCTGCGGTGCGACGCGTTTGGGTTTTATTGGCTGGTAGGACGCACTAAGGACATGATCCGACGCTCGGGCGACAACATCGCCGCGCGCGAGGTCGAGGCCGTCATCCGCGAAATTCCGGAGATTGCCGACGTGGCCGCCGTGCCCGTTCCCGATGCTAAGTGCGGCGAGGAAGTCAAGATCTACCTAGAGCTCAAAGAAGGTCTCACCCCTGGCGATCTGCCGGTTGCGCGCATTTTGGAACATGCTCGTGCTCGTCTTGCCCTATTCAAGGTGCCGCGGTACATCGCTTTTACCCCGGAGCTTCCTAGAACCACTTCCAGCAATAAAGTGCTCAAACGTGAGCTGATGGCCGTGAGCGATCCGCTTGCAGGTGTCTACGACACCGAGGAGAAGCGCTGGCGCTGAAGGGGACAGTTGAGTCAAATTCTTCAACAGCCTCAGCCGGCACCGCGCATTTCGAGCGTCGGCCGTTATAACCCCGGTTGTCGCGCTATAGATTGGATATCAGTGGTCGGCAAGTACGCTGGGATCATTGCTTCGGTCTGGTGTTCGGCGCCAGACCGGTCGGAATTGCGCAGCGGATCGCAATGGCACCTACTTGGTGGAAACAATTGCAAGGGTTTGGAAAGTTAGGGCTTCACCGGTCCAGGACTTTTCGTCGCGGCCGACGGGGCTGTAGATGTTCACAGCACAGCACTCGCGGCGGATCTGCGGCGGCTTTCCAGTTCTCCCAATCTTGTGCGGAGATATCATCAGACAAGATAGTCAGGCCGGTTGGCGACACAGAAAGGGGCCGTTGTGCCTCTTACAGGAGCTAAATGACGTGACGCAGAACAGAGGCGCGCTTGGAATCCTGCAGTTACAGAATACTCCACGGAGCACGGAAGGATCGTTCAGTGACCCCAAGACTTTCCCCTTTCCAACGATTTGCCGCCCGGTACCGGGCGCTTTGACCAAGGATGTTGTATTTGGCAGGGAGGATGGCAAACTCGAATCTGCATACATAAACACGGCCATTGAGTTAGTACGGGACGGCGCAGTCGCGATTACGAGTAATTGCGGATTTGCAATCAGATATCAGAAAGCAATAACGCAGGCCCTGTCAGTGCCAGTTTCGATGTCATCGTTGCTACTTTTGCCGTATCTCACTGCGACGTTTAAGGGACGGGTGGGCATATTGACGTTCGACTCAAGGCCGCTAACGTCCGATCTGCTAGAACTCGCTGGCTTGCAGGCGGGTGGCCGCATTGCAGTTGCTGGCATTGAGAATTCCGAAACATGGAGAATAATGTCCGGGTATGGGGCTAGGTGTACGGTTTCGCAGCTGACCAAAGATGTGCTGGCCGCTATCGCACTCATGCGTGCCCGCAATAATGACGTCGAAGCCATCCTATTTGAATGCGCAGGATTTCCTATCGCAGCCCAGCATGTACGCGAACAGACCCGACTGCCAGTGTATGATGCCGTGATTAATGCGAAACTACTGATGAGCGGATACGGCAGTGCTGCTCAAAACCCGAATTAAATCCTCTTCCGAGCGCGGCATCGAGGTACAAGAATGGAAGACGGAAGGTAGGTTCCAGTGCGATCAGGCTCAATGCGAATGAAAGTCGCAGGCGCTCCGAAGATGCGACGGCAATGTTCGGAACAAGGTCCCGAATTGCTGCTCCGGTAACGTACGAAAACATTGGTTCTTACACAGGGCGTTTTGATCTGAATCCAACGTCTCCAGCTTTTGGCGAGCACGATGCCGCTGACATCTGACGGGCGGCTGTCGTCTGACTCGGGAAGCAGATCTACGACAGAATTCTGGGTAGTAAGAGTCGTTCTCAGGCCACGCTTTAAGGGGGAGCGCGATAGGCCTGGGGAAGAGTTGATCGAATCCGGGTTTGGATGCCCGTTGCAGTTCCTCGTCAATATGTCGGTTACATAAGCGAGCGGCGACGTCATTGATCTTTGAAGGTTTCGGCTAGGACGCGATAACTGCCCATTGTTCGGCACCGCTGTCGGATCCGGCAAGCAACGCGTTCTTACGACTGCTTGATGCTACGGATTGATCGTTCCACCGTGTTTGGCGGGTTCGGCGCGGCCCATCCATGAAGCGTCTCACCCTGCCAGCGCCGGCGCTCTTCAGCGGTGCGGCCAAGCATCTCCTTCTCGATAGGCTAATGGCGGCAATGTGCTTCAGCGCCTCACTTGGGATGAGTGCTGGGTCGCCGTCGCGAGTTCGTAGGAGTTGCCGCATGTGTACAGAAGAATGATGGATAGACGCTGTAGCCATCGACCTGCAGGACGCCCTTGAAGCCGGCAAGATGGGTAAACCGGCGCTCGGCCTTGCGGTAGCGTGCGCAGACGTAGGCGATGCCGGGCTGGCCGAGACCGCCCCAGGGCCTGTCGTCGCGGCATAAGCCAGAGCTGGCTGGTTTTGGTGCGGCCCCGGCCGGGATGGAGCATCGGCACCTCGAGTCGTCCGCGAACAGCTTTGATCTCGATCGGAGGGTCGCAAGAAGGCTTCATGAAACGGGCGCAAACGGAAGGCGGATGCCCAATCCAGTCTGCCAGCGTCGATCGGTCGAGATGGATGCCTTGGCGGGCATAGATCTGGGCCGTACATCTGGCTTGTCAAGCACGATCCTATCAACATAGCCAGCCAGTATGAGCCCCGCCACTGTGGCGCGAATGATCTGTCCATAGCAGCAGCAGGCCAGATGCTGACCGCTTGGCGACCGTCAGTTCTTGGAGGTTAGGATAAATTCGGGACGTGCGCGTTAGCCCGAAAGGCGAACCTCGAACAGCGGCGAAAACTCGTGCGGATTCTCAACTTCCTTCGCGAGTTCCGGTTCCTCTCACGGCTCAGGGAAGAACTCGCGTCGCCCACCAATTTGCGCCATTGAATGTTGCCCAGGAGCGCTCTGCACGAAATCGCGCTGGTGCGTGGAACATCGGTTTCCTGCAGAGTGCAGGAAGCTTACCAGAGGAGGTAGTAGATTGATGCATGTTTAGGGCGGTACCACTAGGACCAACTGCCATATCCTTGGCGCAGCCTAAACTAAAGAGATGAAGTGCAGGAATGACGAGCGCAACGAATTACTTGCAAGTATCGCGCTTTCTTCGAATGTATGATGATGCGGCCAGCCAGAAAGGCATCAAACTTTCGATAGGGTTCGATTTTCATAAATATGCGTCGATCACCGGGGCCACTCCAACCAAGGAGCCCACATCTCGAACCTTCCAACCGCCAATTAAATCGGGAGATGGATTCTGGATGATGGGCGTCGACAAGAATGATGACGTTGCTGTGTTACAGGCTGTTCGGCTCTACAATCTTACGCACATCAGCTTCGCAGAACATCTTGAGAAGATGTTTTGCGATGCTCCTGCGCTCCACGCGCAGTCTCAGGAAAGGTGGACTTGCACAGCACCGAGCGCGAAGAAGATGACCGGAACCGTAGCCTACCACGGGGATGCTTGGGTACGCACAGATTATAGAGGTCACGGCGTGCCCAAGATTATGGCAGGAGTGGCATTTGGCGTGTCTTTTGCAATGTGGAATCCCGAGTTCGTGTGTGCACTTGTGGCCCCCTGGCTGCTCGATAAGGGAGTCGTTGCACAGTATGGATATGCACATCATGAGGCCGGTGGGCTACGGCTGGTTGAACGGAGCATTTTGAACGAGTACTTGCTGATTTGGCTAACTGGTGAGGAGTTGAAGAGCCGTGTTGATGGCACGACAAAGGCAAGCTGATGTCAGCCGCCCGAAGCTTGCTCAACCGTCGCATGCGCAGTGTTTGCAGATACTCCCAGAAGTGACCCAAAAGTTCTCGCGCTATTTGACCCAAATCGCCTGCCTCGATGGCTATCTGGCCCGCGCGACCGATCCGCTCACGGGTAGTCCGTCATGTGGCTCGGGCTACCTTCGCCTGGACGCCATGATCGGACCAGATTCTATGGTCTTTGAAATCTTCATAGGACGGTAGCGCTGCAATACTGCCTCGGCAGGTCCCAACGCTTAAGACGATGCTCGACGAGCGTAGACGCAAACACATTGTTAGCAGACATTCGAACGCCGGTTGGCGGCTCGGCAACTGCGCCGTGGGGTGGAGGAGTACAGCCGATGAGGCTTGCCGCAAGGGCGGCATCGAGCCGCTCGAGCAGCTCGGCTGTCCGACAACAGCGGACGATCGGCGTGCGCGCGGGCTCCGCGGGGGATGGTCTCTCAACGTCAAGACTGCCATGCCTCGGCTTGACGAGAACAGTGCTTAGCACACACACACAGCCGGCGATGCGAAAACTAGAAAGAATAGCAATTGTACTCGAATCGGTGGCGCATCCTCATTGCCTGTATCGCGACGCATCTGCGACGGCCCGCCGCAAACACTGCGCAGCGAAGCAACTAGACGACCGATTCCGTGAACTTGGCAGTGATGGAACGGGACGTTTGTTTGTGGATTCCTCGTTTGCGATTGACTGAACGAGGAGTTTTCATCATGGCGGGATGGCGGCAAGCGGTCGAGTTGGCGATGACCGATGAGGAGATTGAAACGTTGACGGCACTTTCGCGGTCGAGGACAGAACCGGCGCGCCGGGTGTCGCGGGCCGCGATGCTGCTTGCCTACCGCGAGAACCCGTCGTTCTTTGCGGTGGGGCAAAGACTTGGCGCCCATCATCAAACGGTCCAGCGCTGCGTCGAGCGGGCGGTGGCTGAGGGTGCATTGGCGGCGCTCGACGAGCGCCCGCGACCGGGCAAGGAGCCGGTGATCACGCCGGAGGCCAAGGCGTGGCTGGTATCTCTGGCGTGCGACAAGGCCAAAGACCATGGCTATCCGCATGAGTTGTGGACGACACGGCTGTTGGCGCGCCATGCGCGCGAACAAGGGCCGGCGGCAGGGCATGCGTGTTTGGCTAACTTGGTCCAGGGAACGGTGTGCAAGATCCTCGGCCAAGAGGAAATCAGGCCGCACAAGGTGAGGTACTACCTTGAAAAGCGCGACGCCGAGTTCGAACAGAAGATGGCGGAGGTCCTGTGCGTCTATCGGGAAGTCCAAGTCCTGAAGAAAGCCTCTGCCAAGTCGAAGAAGTCGGACAGGCCGGTCGCGATCGTCTCCTACGACGAGAAGCCGGGGATCCAGGCCATCGCGACGACGGCGCCGGATCTGCCGCCAGTGCCGGGCGTGCATGCGACCTTTGCGCGCGATCATGAGTACAAACGTCACGGCACGCTCAGCCTGTTGGCGGGGATTGACCTGCTCACCGGGAGGGTCCATGCGCTCGTTAAAGATCGCCACCGCAGCCGAGAGTTCGTCGAATTCCTCAAGCTTCTCGATGCCGCCTATCCAGCCAGGACCGCGATCAAGTTGATCCTCGACAATCATTCCGCACACATCTCGAGAGAAACCAGAGCCTGGCTCGACACGCGACCGGCAGGCCGCTTCCAGTTTACCTTCACGCCCAAGCACGGCTCCTGGCTCAACCTCGTCGAGGGCTTCTTCTCCAAGTTCGCCCGCTCCGTCCTGCGTCACATCCGCGTGGCCTCAAAGCACGAACTCAAAGAGCGCATCATGGCCGGAATCGACGACGTCAATCGCCATCCCGTCGTCCATACCTGGTCCTACAAACTCGCCGAGGCCGCCTGATATGATTCAAACCAAGAAAACGCTAGCCTAGGGCAATTACTGACTGATTTTGTGCAAGAAAGTTTAGCCGTTCGCGTGCCCGCGTTGGGACGGCGCGTCGCGCCAGATGTGAGCCTATAATCGCCCAATAGCGTAGCTCGTGCTCTTCCTGAAGTGTTACTGGTGGCATTCTGAACCAGCGCCAGGAGGCGATCGCACGAGCGAACATAACGCTGATCGCTCGCTGTCGGAGCGAACAACTGCACTGGGCGGAGTTGCGCGCGCAGGCGCTCTCGGGCAGCGAGTCGCAGAGCGTTTTGCTAGTAGGAATTGGTCGATTGTGCCGGAATTAGGTTATCGTGATTAGCTCTAGGGTTACCCCACGTCCTTGAGGTTCGGAATAGTCGGCTAAATGCGTGTGAAAGATGTCGCTCTTGTTCGGTTTCCGACATGAGGACCCTATCGAGGCGCAACCAAGATGAAGGAGCTGTATCATTTTGGCGGCCTTGAAATTCTGTGTTCTCACCGAGCGGATCTATTCGTTCTCCTTGGTTCGCTCGGTAGAGCTATTTGGCATCATTTGGCTCATCGCCGCGCCCAAGCTCTTCGGGGGGCTGCTATCTGGGACGAGTGTTCTGCCGGGCCCCACAGTGCAACGGCGAATCGCTCGGCCACTCTAACGCGCCTAAGCCGGTGCTTCCAGAGTGTTGGAGCGCTACCTGGCATGGTCATTGCTGAGGAGTAGAAACATCACTGAGGCCGAAATGCATACCGGCGCGCCAGGCAGGCGCGTATCCGAGCAAGGAAACTCTGCCAGCGAACGGAGATCAGAGAATGAACTTAAGATCGTTACAGAACTTCCGATTGAGCTACGGAAGACGGTGCGGGAAAATGGTCAGAACAATCCAAAAACGGAGCGGTGTTCACTCACATCCTGCTTGGGCTGCTTAGACCAGCCTTATCCGAAGCTAGGTGCCATGGCTTCGCCCCGGAGCGCTCAAAGCAGCCAAAGTCGCCGACACTCGCGGCGCCTTTAATGTTTTGCACCAGAATTCAAGGATCCAGCATATGGAGAAAGATACCCACAAAAACGTTTGCCAACTGGTCCAACAAGGCGACTACTATGAGGTAGCCCCCTCGACTGCTACGAACGTGACCGACGGATTTACGATGGTTGCGGTTGGCGATCTTCTGGTAAGACGGCCGTTGACCAAAGGCCAAGCGCTCACGTTCGACGCTATCGTCAAAATTCTACGGGATGCTGATGTTACATTTGGCAACTTGGAAACGAACATCTTCGACATTCGATGCTTCAAGGGCAGTCCGCAGGCTGAGCACGGAGGCGGGTATATCTGCAGCGTTCCGGAGCTCGCACCCGATTTGAAGGTGATGGGATTTAACGTTGTAGGTCGCGCAAACAACCATGCGCTTGACTGGGGAGTTGAAGGCATGCGGGAGACGAGCCGACTGCTCGATCAGTCCGGAATCGTCTATGCGGGCGTCGGTGAGAATTTAGCGCAGGCCGGTGCGGCTCGCTTTCTAGAGACCGCACGTGGTCGCGTGGCATTGGTGTCATTTGCGTCAACCTTCACGCCATTGTCTCCGGCGGCCGATCCTGCCG
Source organism: Bradyrhizobium sp. UFLA05-89 (assembly GCF_059803475.1). NCBI lineage: Bacteria > Pseudomonadati > Pseudomonadota > Alphaproteobacteria > Hyphomicrobiales > Nitrobacteraceae > Bradyrhizobium > Bradyrhizobium sp. UFLA05-89. Next base: position 25,115 of record NZ_JBANBA010000090.1, read on the forward strand.
GCGAGGCACCAGGCAGACCAGGACTCAATCCACTCCGTTTGTCGAAAACCATCGTGGTCTCGCCGGAGATGTTGGGAAGCTTGAAGCGGATACGCAATGCGCTGCCCGATCCCTTCCTTGGCCGGGAGGATCAGAACCGGGTCGTGCTCGCCGGAGCGACATACAAGATAGGCAATAGGGTTGGCTACAGTTACGAAGCCGAGTCGCGCGATGTCACGGACATCCTACGAAATGTTCGCCAAGGCAAGCAGCTTGCCGGCTTCTTGATCGTCACTAATCACTGTCACGAGCCGGGTAACTGGAGCCAAGAGCCGCCGGATTACGCCCAATCGTTTGCTCATAAGCTGATTGACGCGGGGGCCGACGCCTATGTCGTGCATGGGCACCACCAGCTGCAAGGAATCGAAATCTACAAGGGCCGCCCAATCTTTTACGGCCTGGGAAATTTTATCTTTGACAACCTTCAGATAGCCGAGGGGGCTGACCTGTTCGCTGCTTACGATAAGGAGCCGCGGGTCGACACGGTTCCCGAGTTGGTAGCCGCCGCTATGAGGGAATTTCCGGATTCGGCCTTCTATGAGAGCGTTGTAAGTATCAGTCGATTTGAGCAGAACGAGCTTTCGGAATTGCGGCTCTATCCGATAGATCTCGGGTTTTCGAAGAGATTAGCCGATCGGGGCGTGCCGTGTCTCGCACCCGCTCCGCAAGCAATTGCTATTCTCAAGCATCTACAGAAGCTCTCTAAGCCATTTGGGACCGAAATTACCATGGAGAACGGGATTGGCGTCGTTAAAATGGGCACCGCGAGCAACAGTGTGCCGCGATGATGCTCCAGTACAAATTCGGTTTAAAAGACAGAGCGATATTCGCTCGGCGAATTGCCAAGCAGACGGTATTCGGCGACTCTCGTTGGTGTTGAGTGTCGACATGTTGATGTTTTGTAGCAGTTTCGGCGCCGCGTGGAGCTGGCCGCTCGTTATGGTGGTACCGCACCGAGAACACTGCCCACGAGATCGCTCGCTCTTTCGGCGAACGTGTCTTTCAAGTACGCGTCATTGACGAGGGCGACGCTCTAGGCGCTGACTGAGCTTTGTGCAGCTAGCCGACGTTTCTCAGCAATGCTGGTAGCAAGCGTTTTTTTTTGAAAACGCGGCTCCTAACATATTGGAAGGAGAAGAGCCGCTTTGGCGCCCCGGGCGGATCGTGCCTTTGCCGAGGGCAGCGCCTCATCGACCCAGGCTCCGGCGGCAGGTGTTCGATGGTGGTAACCAGCTTTCCCCTCACAGCGCAAGGATCATCTTCTTATCCTCCACCGACCGCCCTCGGGCTCGCATCGCCTTGCTGGCGTTCGCACGTTCACCATCGGCTCGCGCTGCCCGCGCTCACCCCAACCGGCTCGCCCGCCTCCCAGGGCGATACGTCCGCCTTTATCGCGGTCAGATCCAGAGAAAGAGCCGTCGACATGCTTGTCGGCCCGCAGCTGGCAAACAGTTGAATCCGCAGGCTGATGCAAGCGCAAGCCGCGTGCTCTTTCAAGGATACGACCTCATAGAAGCCGGATTGAACGAATGTGCGTTGTGAGCGCGAGTAATAACCGGCGATGACTCTACCGGGGGGCGCTGGCGCCGCCACGCAGGCGAGTCATTCATCGGATGCGAGGGCCCAATTGAGTGCGCCAAGGGCGCGACCCAGCGAGTGATTTGCTGCGCTGGTGAACTTAGCCGAACGATTGGCCCAGTTTCGATGAGGAGTGCGGCCACGACGACTTCCGACGTTGTCGACGCGAGGGTCCCGGTCATGCGTATCGCAACAAAACGATCGCGCGCGCAGGCGGGCGGTACCACATCATGCGCCGCATGGTGCCGCCACAATGCGGGCAGACTGGGGGCGTCCATTTAATGAGGGAATCGTCACGAATTTCTTGATCAGTCGGAGTGTTGCGGCTGCAGAGAGCTTTTCTATCGTTGCATCCGCCATTGGCGAGGAAATGAGATGGGATGCAAACGGAACCCATCCGGCAGGGTGTGTAGGAAAAACCGACGAATGAACTCATCCGTATTATTTCATCACTTTGGGTTTACAGTTCTGCCGATTCCACGAAAAGCTTACCTGACGTCGGCAAGCGAGATCATCCTGCTGTTGGCAATGCCGGCACGGTGCGTATAGCAGCCGAGCTAAGCCCACACCTGTTCGGGCTGACAGTTTGCCATAGACGACCAATTGGTCATTCGAGGTTGAGCCAGGCGCTCGGCGAATGCTGTGGGGCCCGCGACATCGACGAAATCGACGAGGGCAGTGCGGTACGGCTTTTGAGACTAGCGAGTACTTCCATGGAACGCACCACCTCGTTGGGATCGGACGATCTCGTTGACCCTCAGTACGACCGCCAGTTTGCTCGGTTTACGCGCATACGCGATGCGCTCCGGGACAGCGTCATGATTTGAGCGTCATACGTGAAAGAACCGCGGGGCGCAGACGATCTGATTGATCGACGGCCAGCCCTCCCCGTGTTGGTAGCTATCCTCCCCCTTAGTTATCGGTAGTTTGTATAACAGATTATATTCGCTCGCGAAGTGAGGTACCGGATGGCAAAGCATGAAGAATCGAGTCTAGTGCCGGATAGGAGGCATGCAATGATGGCTTGAGTGGAGCAGGTCCAATAGGTGTGGGAGGCGATGGTTGCGCCTAAGTTGATTTACGCGAGCCCTTCGAGTTCCCGAATTCAGCACTAGGCAGCCTGAAAAAATTCGTTTCAAAGAAAGTTCGTCAACTAGAAAGCGACGACGAGAGATCGATAAACGATGACGGGCGCTGCCAGCGCGATATCCGCTGTTATTTTCCCCGCCAAGGACTGCTCGCTATACGACGAGAACCCTTGGACCAGACAGTAAATGGCGGCGTCACGCACGAACAACCATCTCTTCGATTGCAATTAAAGTCAGAGGCTATGCCGTTTACAAAGAGGGCGCCAGTGGTGACTAAAGTCAAGGAAAGAGTCCATGATCGGCGCTCAGAGGGCATGCACGATGGTCGACAAAGTCTTTGATCGCGACGGCGCGCTTTATGTCAAAACTGTGCCACCAAAAGGCCGTGGCGTATTCGCAAATATTCCCTTCAAGGTTGGAGATGTGATCGACCGCGCTCCGACGTGGGGATTTGATGATGCTGCAGCCAGGCTGCTAAATCGCACAGGACTCTTCGAGTATTACTTCGTACGCCCCGATCGGCAACTCGAGGGGGGCGCTCCAATAGGCTACGTTGTTTTCGGTTTAATTTCGGTAGTGAACCACTCTTTCGCTCCAAATGCGCAAATCATATGGACTGATGAGGAGTCCGGCGCTTGGGCGAGCATAGTGGCAATTAAGGACATAAAGGTCGATGAGGAAATAACGCATCGCTATTCGAATATTTCGGCTTATCCGCGCACGATCGAGTTCATCGATTAGACTGGCAAATCGTTGACTTAGCCGATCTGAATCGCGTTCGCTCAGCGAATGTCTAGAGTTGTCGCAGCTGCGTAATACGCCAGAAAAAATGCAGTTTGCCGGCGCAACAGTACAGAGCGTCCGGGTCGCAGCTCGCAAAGAAAACGAAACTAGGTGGTTCATCTCATCGTAGGTCGACTACTACGGCGACTAGAATGTCTGACGCCAGTCGGTCGAGCTGCGCAGAGTTCCTCGAAACGGTTACTCATACCAGTGAGCAAGTCTTGCGCAGGCGTGACGGCCCCTTTCCGTGTAAGGCTTTGCCGGTAAAAGATGACGCCACGATCGGTGGCAAGCCGGTTGTTTGTTGCAGATAATCCGCGGCTTATCGATGTTGTCACAGGCCGTCATGACTGCTCCTGAACGGGCTTCTTGCTCGGGCTACGAGAAGATCAATATCATGGAGGTGTGACCTCGATACTGACAAGCTTGCGTGGAAACGAGGATGTCGTGGGCGGATCTGTTCAAATTGATGGCATAGGATCTGCATCTTGGAAATCCCAAATCGATTCAACGTGACGCCATCCCGCTTTAGATTTCTGCTGATCGCGGGATCGTCGTTGCGTGCTGCACGATCTCGCGAGTCGCTCACGAACGTGCCTATCGACGGCCGTCGCTCATCATCCGGCAAACGTTGAGCCGCTAGCCACACCCGGCCGCGTGCGTTGAAAAGTTTGGCATGTGAGCACGTCGGGATCAGGTGCGCGTGCAGGATAGAATGCACCTCATTCTTGAGCCCGCGTGCGATGCCGAACGACATGGTAGCGCCGCGCGCACCGGCCTGCGCTTGCCGGCTGTCTTCGCATTCCAGATCTCCGGCCGGTAGCCCGCCTCCTGCAGACCGGCGAGCGGTCTGCTATCGATCTTGTCATTCTTTAAGAGAGCTTAGCAATCGCCTTAACTTGGCGCGGATTGGCGATGATTATCATGCGCCATGCGCCAGAACTCGCGACATCGCCGAGCAACGCATCATCACTGGCCAGCTAGGGCAATCTTCCAGCGCAGTTCACGTCATCAAACGCGGTCCGATTGTCGGAGCCTGCAGTCCTCCCAAAATACCATCTTCCCGAAACTTCGTATGAACCAACGCCTACGCATTCGCAATCGTGCGAGATGAACATGACGGGATCTGACCGGTAGCAAGCCTTAAATCGAGCTCCCAGCTCGTCGTGTATCGGCCTGCCTGCACTTCCTGCTCCCAGTGCCTCCGATGGTCGCACCACACGCGACGATGTAGAACATCGCAATGCAACGTTGGAATACAGAAATGTCATATTGGTTGCCAATGCAGTCGAAGCGTTGTATCGCCTGCCCCGCAAGATCATCAAGACTCGCGGGAGTTGCCAACCGACGAGGCGGAGCTGTTGTATCTTGCACTCTTAATCGGGCGTCTTGGGCGCTTGATCTCAGCCATTGTCGCTTCCTCTCTCTGCTGTGACAAGACCTTTGCATCAACGCCACGCAGCGTCGCCGACCACGAGAGTCCCGGTGCGCCGTGCACTCTTGCGCGCTCATCGACGGCCTGATTTCGCTGCAGCAAGGCAGCGTGGACGCCATCGCGGCGCATCTTTCCATCGGTGTGACGGAGCCACATCACAGGCACTCCGGCATGGTCCAATCGCACCACAAGGCGCGTGGCCACAGCCAAGATAACGTGCGTTCCGTCGTCGTGGATCTGCACCAGGTCTCATCCGCTCACCGCGGAGCTCCGTGTTCAAACCTCGCGTTCGTCACCTCAATCGATCTCCCAAATCCGGCCCTGCGGCCTCAGGCGTGGGCCCTGAGCAGCCTGCGCGCCTTGGCCGCAGTGCGCGCGCTGACGTCCGCCTTGGCGGCGTCCGGATCGCCGCAGTAGAACGTGCCATCGACCCACATCGCGTGCATGATCACCGCAAGCTTGCGCGCCACCGCGACGGTCGCCTTGCGGTGCGAGGCGCGCTTGGCGAGCGCCAGACCCCGGCTCCTGACCTTGTCTCTCTTCTTGTAGCGGGTCAGAAGCGCGCTCGCCGCCTCGTACAGCGCGCGGCGTACATCGGCTCGCCGGCCTTGCTGATCCGGCCCTGGATGTCGATCGAGGCGCCGGACTGCCAGCGCCGCGAGGTCAGGCCAAAATACGCCGCGACATCCCGCGAGCGCCTGAATCGGGAAGGATCGTCGATCGCGGTCATAAAACTCAGCGCCGCGATCGGACCGACGCCGGGAATCTGCATGAACCGCCGGCACAGTTCGTGGCCGGCGACCAGCTTCACTCGTGCAGCCGGCAGTACTGCTTCCACAGCGCGCCGCGCGCATTCAGCATGGCGTCGATCAGCTCGCTGACCAGCGCATCACCCGCCACCGCCTCGCGCACGGCTTGCGCAAAACCGCCGCGCCCGCCCCGGTTCAAGCGGATGCCAAAGGCCTTCAGCGAGTGCCGGATCGCGTTCTCCAGATCCAAAAACTTGCGCTTCAAATTGCGCCGGTGGGCGAGCAACAGCCGCAGCCGGTAGCAAGCCTCGCTCTTGATATGAGCCTTGCGGAACCAGCCGGTGCGCATGAGGTGGGCGATGCCGAGCGCGTCCGTTTTGTCGGTCTTGTTGCGCTGAGCCTTCAGCGCCGCACGGACGTGCAGGGTCTCGAGACACACCGCCGGCAAGCCAAGTTTGAGCAGCTCCGGACGCAGCCACGGCGACAGCGACCCGACCTCGTGGCCGAGCCGCCGCAGCCGGGACAGATACGGTTTCAGCGCCATTTTGATCGCCTCCGGATCGGTCACGGCCGTCGTCTGAAGCGCCACCGCGCCCTTGTCGTCGACCACGCAAATGGCGGTTTCGTCCATGCCGACGTCCAGGCCACAGAAGTAGTCCATCGCTCGCCTCCCGAGTTGCTGAGGCGACGCAGTGTGCGGGATATTCAGCCGGCGAGCCACTTGATCGCTGGCCGCAATTTCCGGCGCAGACCGATTACGGGCGGCACTCGGGAACGCCGACGTACATGGACTGCCGTAATGGCCTGTTCGCCATCCATTTCGGTGGGCGGTTCCCAGAACGCTGCGCTGATGATCACAACGGACATCACGGCGCGGACCGAAACCTTGTCGTCAAGCTCGGCGCCTTCGGCGCGCCGCTGCGCCTTCAATATTCGGCAACTAGCAGGAGTTCCATTTTAACGAAATTCAATTATCAGAAGTTATAGATTCCTCTGGGGGAAGGCTCGCAAAGATGCGCCTTGCGTGCTTGACACCGACGACCCGCTATCGTCCGATGGGCTCCTTGCCTCCTCGCGTAGGCTCTCCAGGAGCTTTTGTAGAAAGCGCCGACGGCACTTGCTCAACGTCATCCCGACCAACCAAACTTCGCTGCTACCTTTTCGTTTTGGTCGCCTGCCGCACAGGCCAGATCGATCCTAAACCAGATGCCAACGCTTGGGTCGTCTCGCGGCGACCCCGCTAACGTCTTCTCAGCCGGCAATCACTTACGATCAGGAGTGCGAGGCTGGTTGCCGAGCTTTGTATGCTCCATCGCTGTCGCACGCAAAAACAAGGACAACGATAAAATCCTGACGCGAATGTTATATCCGAAGTTGTGACTCACACTAGCTGAAAGTCGCAATGCGGCGAGTCTTGCGTTGCCTAACGAACCTCCTCCTAATTTCTGGTAGGTGCCCACGGTCGTCAGGCGCCTCGCTTTCGCGGCGCAGACCTGCAATAGAAACGCGGCGCTCCTTCCTCTGGTCCTCTTCTCCAATTTCAACATGGCGGCTTCCGAGCCGAAATCTGATGGAGTTAAAATAATGTCGATCAGTAAAGGAACGCAGGCTTTCCCGCGAACGGAGTACCTGCGCAGGATTGCGGCGATCAAATCGCACATGGTACAGCGGGACCTCGATGCGCTAGTCGTTACAGACGGCTCAAACATCACTTATCTTACCGGGTACACGGCGAAGTCGCCCAACGACCCGAAAGGGCTAGTAGTTTCGGTCCACGATGAGGAACCGACGTTCATCTTGCGTAAGATGGATGTGCCGGCCGCTCTACATCAGACGTTTATCGAGCGCGACAAGGTGATCGCTTATCCGGAAGCGCTCGTTGGCAGCCCCCACATGGATGGCTACGATGCGACGATCGATTTTCTTTTCGAGGTTGGTCTCGCAAACCGCGGCGTGGGGCTCGAACTTGGTGCTCTATCGGCGCGTTCGGCGGAGAAGTTCAACGCGCGGCTGCCGCACGCGAGGATTGTAGATTGCACCGGCGCAGTAACCAAGATCCGGATGGTTAAGTCAGATCTCGAGATATTCGTCATGAAGGAGGCGGCAGCTATCACGGATGCGGGAATTATGCGTGCCGCAGAAGTGATACGCCCAGGGGGGCGGGAAGCTGATGCGATCTCCGAGATCTTAGCTACGTTGGTGCGGGGCGCAAACGGCAAGTCCGGAACGATGGTCGAAGTCCCTTATTTGTGCTCCTCCCCGCGTACGGGAACAAGCCACATCACGTGGACCGAGGATGTCTTTCGTCGAGGTTCACAGATTAACCTTGAAATCTCCGGTGTCCGCTATGGCTATACTGCCCCGATCAGCCGAACCTTCTCAATTGGTCGACCCTCCGAGCGTCTATGTCGCGTACATGAGGCTGGGGTCGAAGGCCTGGAGACTGCACTGGGCATGGTTCGGGCGGGATGCACCTGCAGCGACATTGCCCACGCAATCCATCGTACGATTGAAAGGCTGGGCATTAAGAAAGAATCCCGCTGTGGCTACCCTGTTGGCATTGATTGGGTGGAGCGGACCGCGAGTATTAGGGAAGATGACATGACAGTGCTGATGCCGAATATGACATTCCATCTACACTTAGGTAACTGGATGATTGATGAGGAATTTGGCTACGTTGTCAGCGAGACTTTTCGTGTGACCGACTCCGGCGTAGAGGTGTTGACGAGGGCGCCGCGGAAGCTCTTCGAGCTCGGCTAGAAGCAAATCCTGGGCGGCGCGAGCGATTGGTCCTCATGACGCGGCCCATCACGATAATTAAAGGTGAAGCTATGCAAACCAATCCGTTGCGTGTCTCACGGTCTCTTCAAGTATATGATGACGTCGCGGCTGAAAAAGGAATCAAATTTTTGATAGGATTTGATTTTCTCGAATACGTAGGGATCGCGCAGGCCACTCCAACTAAGGGGCTGACAAATCCGAATTTTCGACCGGATCGCTCGCAAATTGGAGCAGGCGAGGGGTATTGGATCATGGGCCTCGATAGCAATAACGATGTCGTGGGATTAGAGGCGGCTCGATTATATCGGCTTCCGCACAGCAACTTTGCAGAACATCTTGAATCCCTGAAGGCATTTTATACCAACCCAAGCAGACATGCTCATCCTCAAGACCGGTGTACTTGTACAGCACCAAGCGCAAAGAAAATCACTGGAGAGGTAGCCTATCACGGAGACCTTTGGGTCCGCAGAGACTTTAGAGGACAGGGCATCCGGAAGATCATAACACGAATTACGCACGGCCTTTCTTTTGTGATGTGGTCTCCCGACTACTTATGTGCGCTTGTAGCGCGCTGGACCCTGGAAAAAGGCGTCGACGATATGCTGCATCATGAAGCGGGCGGGGCTGCATTGCTGCTGGTGGAAGACGATGTAGTGGAGGAAAATTGGCTTTCTTGGCTGACTGGCGAGGAGTTGAGGAGCCGGTTTGGTCCCCACGATAGGCCCGAATTGCTTGTAGCTCCGCCATATTCGTTGCCAGGATTGGGCGGTACTTAGTTGGTGTGCTGCCGCGCAATGTGCGATAGGTACCGACCCATTGCCAATCCTCCCATGAGAATGGGAGGATTGGGCGACGCTTGGTAATCAGTTTCCCAAATGGGATGGGGCAGCTCACACGCCGAGCAAGCGTCAATGACCATAGTTTTTGCGGCTTTTGCTACAAATCAGTCGCTCCGTTCCGCTACAAATAAACTCGGTCATTACGCGACAGGCGGATGCTGTCCGCGATGGTTTCCGCGAAGCTGAGCTTCGCGCGTGAATGTGCTCCCCCAACGAGTGATAGTCGATCTTCGAGCCGTGCTCTGCAAAGAAGCCGGAGCTACATGAAATTTTGATTTCTGATCGCTTGTGAGGTCAGACCGCGTGTTGCCCGGCCAAACGCTGCCGGTCCGATCGGCCCGGATAGCCGCCGCAAACTGCTTGGATACCTGATTGCCCTCAATCGCGTCCCAGACACGCTTGCACGGATCTAGAGGGGATGGCTGCAATGTTTGGCCTCCTTCCAGCCAGAATGGTTGACCACAGCCGTGCCGATTTGGGCATCTTGAGTTCTGTGAGGTCGCGGGAAGCGCAAGCTGCGTGCCTCTTGAGCGGCGGCCTCATAGAAGCGGGATACACCGAAGCCGCAATATTGTGAGCGCTATCATATAATGCAGCCGGTGCGGCCGCCGAAAAGCTCCAGCCCTTGTCGCCCCGCCTCAGCAAGAAATTCATCGGATATGAGCGCGTCTTGATCCGACCAAAGGCGTGCGCCGGCAACGGCCGAATGGTTTTGCATTCTGTGAGTGACCGGCAACAAAATCAAGTCCGAGAGCGGGACGAAGGTGGCGCACGACGAGCGGGATCCGTGGCGTGCTCCCGCGAGTCATCTCTTAAAGTTTTTGCTGGCGTCAGTGCTCAACAGAGGATTTGGTCTTCGCGGGGCATCGAAGGCAATTGCGTGTTGGACTTCTACAGAGAAAGGAATGCAACAGGCGCCAGAAATGGGATGGCGATTCCGATCGGGCGGCGCTGCTAACGATGCGCGCTCTTGCGCTATCTGATTTGGTAGCTGCCGGAGCGAGCCAGCGAGTGGTTTAGTGCTGTTCGAAGCTGGAAGTCGACTGATGCCGAAAAATTTGCGCGAAACCCTGCGTCCAACACGATCTCCAAGCTCCAATACGTCTCAGCGGTTGGTTGCGTGTTCGTCACAAACGAGGATGGAGAGGTGATACAGAGGTGGATCGCCCTTTTGGTAAGTGTCGAAGTAGACGCTTTCGGAAGTCCCTTTACCTGATCAACGAGAGAAACCGCTGGGCTGGTCTCGAGAGCTCCAAATCCATTACGTCCGAGGCCAGCCGCTCGATAACCGCGCGGTCGTAGTCGATTTCGTGCGGCACACATACCGTGATCTTCCAAATCATGAGCTGATCGCTGCGCGATGGCGCCGCATAGGTCATTTGTCGGTTCACGAATGCGATTGATCGCCACGGTAGAATTGAAGAAATCCGTATGTCCCGTGCCCGCCTGCTCGCCCTTTTTAAAGCTAATCTGGCCCTGATGCTCAGTCAGCGAGAGCTCTCTGTGCCGTCGTTGGCCGAGAGCTTGGTTGATATGGTTAATCTTACTGCAATGGTCTATCGACCAGCAAGGCTTGTGGCTTACGTTCAGTGCTCTTGCGCTGACCTGAGCGCCGCGTTGAACTTGTCCTCTTTCTTCCCCGTTCGATCTCGTTCGTGGTGCGTTGCGCGTTTCGAGAAGCTCGCCTCCACTGGCCTTGTTCAATCTTCGATTGTAAGTCCGGCAGCTACGCCCGGCAGTCCGTGTGAACATGTGAAGACGGATGGATACAATAGCTGGTCGACGGCAATTCCCTGCCACACCGTCCGATGGGGGATGCGGCAGATAGGGCACGTTCGGCCTGGCTTTCGAACGTTCTCCCGGCGCTGCCTGACGGTTTCGTGCGGCAAGAACGCTGCAGGCATAAGCCCGCGGAGCTTTGCGCCAACATCAAGGTCATGTTGGTGCTTGAACTTAGGGGGCCGAAGCATCATCGATGCCGCTGATGCGTGACCGTGGATGAACGTGTTCTGGGCTCGCCGCACTGCGCGATTTAGCGGGTATTCGCGCTGCGATAGACCTGCATCTGATGGGGAATACTTCTGGAGCATGTTTATGGAGGAAAACGTGGGGTTTATGGAAGAAAAGTCGGAGACTTCGACGGGGGTTTTATCGCATCTGCGGGTCGTCGAGATCGGTAGCTCGGCCGCAGGGAGCTATTGCGCTCGGCTATTTGCCGATTTCGGAGCCGATGTTCAGAAGGTCGAGCCGCCAGCCGGCGATCCGCTTCGAGGCAGCGCACCGCTAACTCCCGGTGGTCACAGCGCGTGGTTCGCATTTCTGAACTTCAACAAATCGAGCATTATCATTGATGCCAACGATCCTGTTGCAATCATACGGCTGACCCGGTTGATTGAGAATTGCGATATTCTGGTTGATGGCCGAGATCTTGATTCGGCGGATCGCTCATCGATTGATGTTGCCGCGATTCGCAAGCGGCGCCCGAACTTGATCTATCTCGAAGCGAGTTGGTTCGGTCAGGAGGGCCCCTATGCAAGATTCGTCGCTACGGATTCGACGATCCGCGCCCTCGCTGGACTTGTCAAGTTAGTTGGACCGGCCGAGGGCCCGCCGTTACTCGCACCGGATTTTCAGACGGGTATCCTAGCAGGCCTTTGGGGGTTCGTCGCCGTCGCTTCTTCAGAGCTTGCGCGAAAACAGGGCGGAGGAGGGCGGTCATGGTCGCTCAGTACATTTGAAGCGAGTCTCGTTTTGAGCGAGTATCTAATCTGTGAAGCGTTTGCACGCGGCGATGTTATGAACAGGATTGGCATTAACCGCTTCTGGCCCAGCTTTCCGATCGGCATCTACGAAACCAAACGCGGATGGCTCGGGGTCACTTTACAAACGCCAGCTCAGTGGATCGCATTTTGCGACATGCTCGGTCTTTCCAGATTGTCTGATGATCCGGCGCTGCTCCTCGGCGAAGATCGCCTGCAACACATGGAAGAGATCGACTCCTATTTTACGTCCCGGTTGATAACTCAGACAGCGGAAGAATGGTTTGCGGAAGGGCTGAAGCGCAAAATCCCGATTGTGCCGCTGCCCGAGATGGCCGATCTGCTCCGGGACCCTGAGAAGAGGGCGCGTGGCGCGATCGTGCCTATCCTGTTCGGCGGGGAAGAAGGATTGACCGTTGGCTCAGTACAACGGTTGACGCTGACACCTCCGCGCCGGGGCGGCAGGGTTCCAGCTCCCGGCGAGCAGCAGTCTTTCGCGAAGACCGAAACACAGTCGACCATCATTGGGCCGCGGTCTCCGGGCATTATCAAGGTCGATCGGCAGCCGCTGCATGGGATTCGCGTAGTAGACTTTACTATGGGATGGGCGGGCCCCCTGTGCACCCGTACACTGGCTGATCTAGGTGCAGACGTTATCAAGGTAGAGGCCATCCAATATCCGGATTGGTTTCGCGGCGTAGATCGAAGGCGTGCGTATGTCGACGGCCGAATGTACGAAAAGAGGGCGCGCTTCTCCATCTTAAATCGCAACAAGCGTGGTATCACACTCGATCTGAAGCGGCCGCAAGGTCTCGTTCTTGCCAAACGCCTTTTGACAAGAGCCGATGTTGTGATCGACAACTATTCAGTCGATGTCCTGCCTAAGCTCGGTCTTAGTTACGAGGTGCTCAGTACGCTAAATCCCAGGCTAGTGATGATGGCCATGTCAGCCTTCGGCACGAATAGCGTTCATCGCGATTGCCGTGCCTATGGCTCGACTCTAGAGCAAGCATCGGGGTTGCCCGGGGTGATCGGAAATTGCGACGGACCGCCAGTGATGTGTCACACGGCCTTTGGAGATCCTGTTGGCGGGTTGAACGGATGCGTCGCAGTTTTGATCGCATTGATTCACGCTCTAAACACTGGGCGGGGACAGTTCATCGACCTGGCGCAGATCGAATGCATGATGCCATTCGCAGCACCATGGATGACCGTTCACTCGATCACTGGTGCCCCGCCACCAAAGTACGGGAATCGACACCCCCAATTCGTGCCACACGGCTGCTTCAGATGCGCGGGTGAAGACAATTGGATTGTTGTAACCGCTGCCAATGCGAGCATGTGGCAGAGACTGGCGCTGCTCATTGGCCGGCCTGACTGGGCCATTGATGCATCGCTAAAATCTGAGAAAGCTCGCCGTTGCATCGAGGATGTCATCGAGATAGCCATCGCAGCCTGGACCCAATCCAGGGATGCGGACGAGGCCATGTCCGAGTTGCAGGCGGCTGGAATTGCTGCCGGAGTGGCCCGTCTACCAATTGAACTTCTCAAGGACCGACATCTTCAGTCGCGCCGATTTCTGCAAAAGGCCGAACGCGCCTTCGTAGGTTTGCATCCGCAGCCTTCGATGCCGATTCGCGAAGAAGAAGGGCCATATACGATCCGAGCGGCGGCCCCGACACTGGGAGAACACAACAGAGAGATCCTATCAGGGCTTCTCGCCCTTTCCGACGCCGAGATCGCCGAACTTGAAAGAGAGCGTATTATTGGCACCTCGATGCTTTCTGAAGAAGATACCGCACAATGAAGCAATGTGCCGTCGGACTACAGCTCCTAGGTACGGCCCGGATGACAAAGATTCAGTTTCGGCAGGCCACCGACTGCCGAAACTGGTCGCTGCAAGGCTCGGTCACAATCTTTGCCACGGACGGCACAGCTACTTCATTGATGCAAGTAATTCACGCATGCCGGACTCCAACACTACTATTGCTAGCAGGTTCATGGCTTCCAATCTTCAGGTATGCGAGAGAACTACTGGGGAACGTCGAGTTGCTGTCCACGTCGGCAATCTGAGCTGCCCGGCTTGAAACTCATTTGCGAAGGAGACCACCATGGGTGGTGTGATTGGCGTATCACGTAATTTACAGGCGCTGGAAGCGCTAGAATCAAACGTGCGCTTATACTCACGTTCGTTCCCGAGCTTTTTCAGTCGAGCGCGCGGCTCTATCTTGTTAGCAGAGGGTGGTCGAAAGGTCATTGATTTCCTCTCTGGTGCCGGAGCGCTGAATTACGGCCACAACAACCCCCAAATCAAAGCCGCCATTACGGAGTATCTAGCGTCGGATGATATCGTCCACGGACTTGATATGGCCACACCTGCAAAGCTCGAATTTATGGAGACTTTCAGCTCTGCTATACTTCAGGAGCGGGATTTGAAGTACCGGTTCCAGTTTACGGGACCAACAGGAGCTAATGCTATTGAGGCCGCTTTAAAGCTTTCACGCAAATTTACAGGTCGTCAAAATATTGTTTCATTCACGCATGGGTACCATGGCCTGAGTCTAGGTGCGGTTGCTGCGACTAGCAATCGGTTCCATCGCATGGTTAGCGGATCTTCGTTGTCAGGCGTAACTTTCATGCCCTACGACGGCTATTTTGGGTTAGGTGTTGATACCGCTGACTACTTGCGAAAATTACTGCTGGATAAGAGCAGCGGCATTGATTCTCCAGCCGCTATTCTCGTCGAATCTGTACAGGGAGAAGGAGGTATAAACGTAGCCCGCAAGGAATGGCTGCAATCGATTCAGGCCGTGGCAAAAGAGGCTTGCGCCCTTTTCATAGTTGACGATATTCAGATGGGCTGTGGCCGTACGGGCGATTTTTTCAGCTTCGAGTTCGCAGGGCTGTCACCAGATATGGTCGTCATGTCGAAGTCGCTCAGTGGATACGGTCTGCCATTATCGCTGTTGTTGATCAAGGATGGCTTAGACGTGTGGCAGCCTGGAGAACACACTAGCACTTTTCGGGGAAACAACCTCGCGCTTGTGTCTGCAACCGCAGCTATAAATCTCTATTGGCGTAGTCGGGCCTTTTCGCAAGGCGTTCAACGCATGGGAGAACTCATGCGGTGCCGAGTCGAGGCCATTTCACTTAAGCATGGAAACAGTTTTGCTGTTCGAGGGCGAGGAATGGCACTGGGATTTGATTGTAAAACGGCTAAAATTGCGGAGGCTACCGCCCGCAAGGCATTTGAAAAGGGGTTAATGGTCGAACGATGCGGACCCGATGATGAGGTCCTAAAGCTGTTTCCTGCACTTACGATCGATCCTGAAACTCTAAGTCAGGGCCTTGAGATATTTGACGAATCCTTGGCCGAGACGCTAAATCAGATTAGCGTGGGATGATCTGACCTGCGGCCATTCGTGCAGACAATCCGAGCACCTCCATGTGGAGCCTCCAGCACGCAATCAAATATTCGCTTTCCAAGCTCCATCATTTCATCGTGAGCGTCACGGGAAGCTCACCGTGCCGGGCCTTGACTCGCGCGGAATGCTCTGGATAGCGCGGTCGGGATGATTG
>NZ_JBANBA010000091.1:0-39878 GCF_059803475.1 Bradyrhizobium sp. UFLA05-89
CCTCCCGCAGAACAAAAGCGGAAAGTGTAACCCATGTGTCCGGTACGTACCGTCACCTATGTCTCAGGCTGCTCACACGCTTCGCGAGCTACGGCTGGGCAAGCCAGCCTCTGAACATTATTGACGCGAAGCGATCGAAAGGCTGCCGCGCCAAGGCCCAGCGGGCTAAGGCGGGCCTTTCGCCGGGCATGCGACGCCCTGAAAGGGCCCCCGACGGGTCCAAAATTGCCTCCGTTCGGTCATCTTTTCGATTCCCGCCCGAACCACCGTTCCGGCTCCTGTCATCAGCGTGGAGTATCGCCGTGATGAGTGATCTTCGCATCAAGCTGGAAAGGTACGAGTCCAAAGCCGCCCACTGCATGAAAGCAGCTCAAGAAGCGAGCGACGAGGCCGGAAAGGCTTTTTATGAGGAGCTCGCTCACTACTACGACGAGCTGGCAGCGGATTTTCGGCGCGTCCTTGCGAAACGGACCGGAGCCTCGCTGGCAGCGGAATGACCCTGGCTGGTGCGGGTCAACGGTTCGATCCTCTCACCGCTTACCATCGTCTGACGCCCCGCCGCGCGCGCGACATTCAGAAGACTTCTCGCCGAGGTGACCGAAGGGGCTGCCTCAACTGGTTGACTCTTGTCATTTCGGCACTGGGCCATTCCGACCAAGTTGCCAGAGATACTCCATCGGCCAAGCGGACATCACCGGCCGGCATAGTAAACCGCCCGTTAACTCGGGGTTGATATCGTGCGTCGTGTTCGGGTGGTGACCGCCCGGCTGGCCGGGAGTAGCCATCATGCCCGTCGAGATGCTGACTTATGCCGAGCTAGGCGAGCGACTCAGGATATCGCCTGAGGCAGCCAGATCGCTCGTGAAGCGACACCGGTTTCCCCGTTCTCGTTCGAACGATGGGAAGACCCTGGTTCATGTCGATCTCACCGAAATCAGCCATTCCCCCATCACACGTCCCCCCCAAGCTCCGGCCGGTCACCAGGTGGTCACCGCCCTCAGGGAGCACATTGCCACGTTGCAGGCCGATCTCCTGGAGATGAGGGCCATAGCCGGCAGTCATCGGTCCGACTTCGAGAGAGAGTGCGACCGCACCAACAAGCTGCTGGCCGAATTGCTCAAGGCCAACGTCGAAACTGCGGTCGCCCGCGAGAAGGCCGCGCATCTGGAGGGGAGGCTGTCGACAGCGAAGCCACCTTTGAGGCGACGGCTGGCCGAGGCCTTCACCCACATCCCGCTGGACACCATTCGCTGGAATATCGGTCGCACTGCTCGATCCAGCTGACTGAATAGTCGGGGTACCTCGCGGCGGGGTTGGCACCCGGGCTGCGGCGCACGAAGCTGTGCCGTTCGCAGTCCATCTATTTTCCTGTAGTCCCCTTTGTCTTCCTCGTTGCCGCTGGAGGCCGCTAGGAACTCGGCGAGACTCAGGCTTTACTACATATTATTTCCGACTTTTTGCCGGTTCGATGCCCGTTTCCGTTTTGGGAGTTTCGGAAAGTTTTTGCCCGCCAGCTCCGCATCCGCCTGAACAGCGGCTGCGGTTGCTTCCGCTGCTCGCGGCGCTCAAACGAAATCCGCTGGAATGCTGGAGTGCAGAATTCTTTCGCGAGCCGATCGCGAAAGTCAGGCTTCCCTTCACCGATGCCATCCTCGTGCACGACCCGGCAGCCATCAAGCATGTGCTGGTCGACAATGCCGGCAACTACCGCAAGGACCCGATCCAGCGCCGCATTCTCGCCAGCGGTCTCGCCGATGGGCTGTTGAGCGTCGAGGGGCAGCGTTGGGAGATGCAGCGGCGAACATTGGCTCCTCTGTTTGCGCGGCGCACGGTCACGTCCTTCACCTCCGCGATGCTGACGGCGGCCGACCAGCTCGCGGAGAGATGGCGTACCCTGGGGCCGCGGGCAACCGTCGACATCGCGGCGGAGATGACGCTGATCACGCTGAACGTGCTCGCCTTGACCATCTTCTCGGACGGCATTGGTGGCGACTACGACGAATTCCGCGCCGCGATGAGCGCCTATTTTACGGTGATCGGCCGCATCGGCGCCTTCGATCTGCTCGGCCTGCCGCAATCGGTGCCGCGGCCCGGCCGCGGCCGTCTGCGCCGGACGATGGCCTATTTCGAAGGGATCATCGACCAGATCATCGCAACGCGGCAACGGCGGCTTGCCGGCCTCTCTGCGGGCGGGGGGCCCTCCGATCTCCTGACGCTGCTGCTCCGCGCGCTCGATCCCGCGACCGGGCGCGCGATGTCGCTCGCCGAGGTCAGATCGAACATCCTGACCTTCCTGTCGGCGGGACATGAAACGACGGCCAATACGCTTGCCTGGTCGATCTTCCTCCTGTCACAGGCGCCGGATTGGCGGGCGCGGGTGCAGGCGGAGGCCGGGCGCGAACTGGCAGGACCGGTCGAGGGACTTGCGGATCGGCTGGTCGTAACCCGTGCCGTGGTCGAGGAGGCGCTGCGGCTCTATCCGCCCATCGCTGCGTTGAGCCGGATGGCCGAGGGGGCGGATACGCTCGGAGGCCTCAAGATCAAGCCGCGCTCGCTGATCGTGATCGCGCCTTACGTGCTGCACCGGCACCTGCTGTTGTGGCAAAGGCCCGACGCCTTCGATCCGTCGCGTTTCCTGCCCGAGGCGCGCGGGGCGATCCCGCGCTTTGCTTATCTGCCGTTCGGCAGCGGGCCGCGCATTTGCATCGGCGCGTCCTTCGCACTGCAGGAAGCGACCATCGTGCTCGCGGCGCTCATGCATCGCTTCGACATGGAGCTGTTGCCGGCCGCCAAAGTTTGGCCGTCGCAGAAAATTACGTTGCGGCCGGCAAACGGGCTGCCCATGCACGTGAGTACGCGCAATTGCGAGGCTCGGGCGGCTTGCGGATGCGAGACACAGAGGGCGTGATGGAACAGCCAAGCGGACATGAGCAGAATGCGGACCAGATCGCCTATTGGAACGGACCCGGCGGGCAGCGCTGGGCCGATCGCCACGCGACGCAGGAGGTTCTGCTCGGGCCGATCGCCGGGATTCTAATCGATCGCGCGAAGCCGACGCCGGGCGAGCGCGTGCTGGATATCGGCTGCGGCTCCGGTGCGACCACCGTCGCGTTTGCGAAGGCGGTGGCGCCGAATGGCGTTGCGCTCGGCCTCGACGTCTCAGGTCCCATGCTCTCGCAGGCCCGCGCGTTTTCGCCAAAGAACCTGCCGCTCGATTTTGTTCTGGCGGATGCGACGGTCTATCCGTTCGAGCCGGCGAGCTTCGACCTGCTCGCATCGCGCTTCGGCGTGATGTTCTTTGCCGATCCGATTGTCTCGTTCACCAACCTGCGCCGCGCGTTGAAACCTTCGGGGCGGCTGGCTTTCATCTGCTGGCGCGAGCCGCGCGAAAACCCCTGGATGATGACGCCGCTGATGACGGTCTACAAGCATGTGCCCAAGATGCCGCCGGTCGGGCCGGAGGATCCCGGCCCGTTCGCCTTCGCCTCGGAAGAACGCGTAAGGCGCATCCTGAATGGTGCGGGCTTTGTGGACGTGGCGATGGAGCCGCATAACCTTGCGATGGATATCGCGATCGGCGGCGGGCTCGACGCGGCTGTCGACGGCTCTGTTCAGATCGGCCCCGCCAGCCGCGCGCTGCAAGGCCATCCGCCGGAGACCGTTGAGGCCGCCAAAGGCTCGATCCGCGAAGCGCTGGCGCCGTTCGTCGAGGGGCAGTCGGTGGCGCTGCAAGGCGCGATCTGGATCGTGACGGCGAAGGCGGCGTAGGCGTCGTCACACCACGTTGTCGGGCGCCAGCGCGCAGCTGTTGTCCTGGCTGGTCTCGATCTGGATCGTCGTGTGACCGATCCGGTGTGAGGTTTTCAGGAGCTGCGCCGTCTCCATCAGGAAGGCGTCGCCGGGGTGGCCGCCCAGCATGACGAGGTGACACGTTAGCGCCGTTTCCGTGGTCGAGATCGGCCAGACGTGCAGATCGTGGATGTCTGAGACACCGGGCCGCTGCATCAGAAAGCCTTTGATGGCGTCGAGGTCGGTGCCTCGTGGTGCGGCGGCCATCGACATGTCGATGGAGCTGCGGAGCAGGCCCGTCGTGCTCCAGAGGATGACGGCACAGATCAGGAGGCTCGCCAGCGGATCGAGCCAGAGCCAGCCGGTCCACATGATCAGCGCCGCCGAGATGACCACGCCGAGCGAGACCGCCGCGTCTCCGGCCATGTGCAGGAACGCGCCCTGGATGTTGATATCGTCCTTGCGGCCGCTTGCGAACAGCATTGCGGTCGCGCCGTTGATGAGGATGCCGATGCCGGCGACGATCATCACCGTGACCCCGGCGATCGGCTCGGGCTTGCGCAGGCGCAGGATCGCCTCCCAGCCGATCGCACCGGTTGCGACCAGGAGGAAGACGGCGTTCGCGAGGGCCGCAAGGATGGTCGAGGCGCGGAAGCCGTAGGTGAAGCGGCCAGTGGGCGCGCGCCTGGCGGCGACCGATGCACCCCAGGCCATGACGAGGCCGAGCACGTCGCTCAGGTTATGGCCCGCATCGGCAAGGAGTGCGGTCGAATTGGCGATGTAGCCGTAAACGCCTTGCGCGACGACGAGCGCGGTGTTCAGCGAAATGCCGATCGCAAACGCCTTGCCGAAGCTTGCCGGCGCGTGGACATGCGCACCGTGGCCGTGCCCGTGGTCGTGCCCGGCATGGTCGTGGTGGTCACGGTGGTGATGATGGCCGGCATGGTGGTCGTCCTTGTCCACGTCTACCGCTCCCCGAAATCGGCGTGCGCCAAATCAAAACCCATTTTAGGCGTTTCGCGGGCGTCGTCACGACGGAACAGCACGTAGAGCGCCGGCAGGATCAGAAGCGTCAGCACGGTCGAGGAGATGATGCCGCCGATTACGACGGTCGCGAGCGGCCGCTGCACCTCGGCGCCGGCGCCGGTCGCAAGTGCCATCGGCACGAAGCCGAGGGAAGCGACCAGCGCGGTCATGAGCACCGGGCGCAGACGCGTCAGGGCGCCTTCGCGAACGGCCTCGACGAGCGGCGTGCCCTCGCTCCGCAGCCGTTCGATGAAGGCGATGATGACGAGGCCGTTGAGCACGGCCACACCCGAAAGCGCGATGAAGCCGACGCCGGCGCTGATCGACAGCGGGATGCCGCGCAGCAGCAGCGCCGCGATTCCGCCGGTGAGCGCCAGCGGCACGCCGCTGAACACCAGCAGCGCATCGGCCGCCGACCCCATGCTCATGAACAGCAGGAGGAAAACCAAAAGCAGCGCCACAGGCACGACAATGGTCAGCCGCTTGGTCGCCGAAACCAGTTGCTCGAACTGGCCGCCCCAGCCGATCCAGTAGCCGGGTGGCAGCTTGACCTTCTGCGCAACGGCATCCTGCGCCTCGGCGACGAACGAGCCGAGATCGCGCTCGCGGACGTTGGCGGAGACGACGATCCGCCGCTTGCCGTTCTCGCGGCTGATCTGGTTCGGCCCTGGCGTCGCCTCGACGGTGGCGACGGAGGACAGCGGCACGTAACGCATCTGCGTCAGCGGCGAGGCGGCGAACGCGGTCCGCAGCGGCGCCGTCTCCTCGCTGGGCGGCAGCGGAATCGGGATCGCGCGGATCGAATCGAGATTGCCGCGCAGGCGTTCCGGCAGCCTCACCACGATGTCGAAGCGCCGGTCGCCCTCGAATAGCTTGCCGGCCGACTTGCCGCCCACCGCGATCTCGATGATGCCCTGCACCTCGCTGACGCTGAGGCCGTAGCGGGAGAGGGCCTGGCGGTCGAGCCTGACGGTCAGGATCGGCAGGCCGGAAACCTGCTCGGTCTTGATATCGGTCGCGCCGCGAATGGTCCGGATCGCCGCCTCGACCTGCTTCGCGGCGCCCTGGAGGATGTCGAGATCGTCGCCAAAGATCTTGATGCCGATGTCGCTGCGCACACCGGAGATCAGCTCGTTGACGCGCAACTGGATCGGTTGCGAGATCTCGTAGTTGCTGCCGGGGATATCGTCGGCGGCCTTGTCGATCGCCTCGATGACCTCCGATTTCGGCTTGCCGGGGTCCGGCCATTCGGCGCGCGGCTTCAGCATGATGTAGCCGTCGGTTTGGGCCGGCGACATCGGATCGGTCGCGATCTCGGCGGTGCCGATGCGGGTGAAGAATTCCTTCACCTCCGGAATCTGCCGGATGCGTTTCTCCAGGGCCTTCTGAAGATCCAGCGACTGGGTGAGGCTGGTGCCGGGAATGCGGATCGCAGCCAGCGCGACGTCGCCCTCGTCCAGGCTCGGGATGAACTCGCCGCCCATCCTTGATGCCGCAACGCCGCTGGCGATCACGATGGCGGCAGCAGCAGAGGCGACGGCACGGCGATTGTCGATGGCGAGGCGGAGCAGGGGAAGATACATGCGTTTGGCGCCGCGCATGAACAGGTTGTCGATCTCCGACACCTTGCCGGTGACGAGGATCGCAACCGCCGCCGGCACGAAGGTGATGGAGCACAGCACGGCCGCGGCCAGCGCCATCAGAACGGTGAGCGCCATCGGCGTGAACATTTTTCCTTCGACGCCGGTCAACGTCAGCACCGGCAGATAGACCACGGCGATGATCAGCGTCCCGAACAGGCTCGGCTTGATGACCTCGCGCGAGCCGCGCAGGATGGTGCGCAGGCGCTCAGGCGTGGTGAGCAGGCCGCCTTTCGCCTGCTGCGCCTTGCCGAGCATCCTGAGACAATTTTCGACGATGATCACCGCGCCGTCGACGATGATACCGAAATCGATCGCGCCGAGACTCATCAAATTGGCGCTCATTTTGGTCCCGACCATGCCGGTGATCGTCAGCGCCATCGAGAGCGGGATCACGCAGGCCGTGACGAGGGCGGCGCGGATGTTGCCGAGGATCAGGAACAGAACGGCGATGACCAGGGCGGCGCCTTCCAGCAGATTGTTCTGGACGGTGCGGATGGTGGCCTCGACCAGATGGGTGCGGTCATAGACCGTGCGCGTGACGACGCCTTCGGGCAGCGATTTGGCGATCTCCTCGAGCCGGGCCGCGACGCGGCGTGCGACGGTGCGGCTGTTCTCGCCGATCAGCAGCATGGCGGTGCCGAGGACAGTCTCCTCGCCGTTCAGGGTTGCCGCGCCGGTGCGCAGGTCGCGCCCCTCGATCACCTCGGCGACGTCCCTGACCCGGACCGGATTGCTGCCGCGCGCGCCGATCACGATGTCCTGGATTTCACTGACGTTGCCGACCTGGCCGGGCGAGCGCACCAGATATTGCTCGCCGTTGCGCTCGATATAGCCGGCGCCGACATTGGCGTTGTTGGCGGCGAGCGCCGTCATGACATCGCGGAAGCCGAGCCGGTAGGCCATCAGCTTGCCGGGATCGGGCAGCACGTGGAATTGCCGTTCGAAGCCGCCGATGGTGTTGATCTCGATCACGCCGGGCACGTTGCGAAGCTGCGGCTTGATGATCCAGTCCTGCACGGTGCGCAGGTCGGTCAGCGAATAGTCCTCGCCGCCTTGCGCCTTATCAACTTGGATCTTGGCGCCCGGTTTCGCCTCAACCGTGTACATGAAGATTTCGCCCAGTCCGGTCGAGACAGGACCCATCGCCACTTCGACGCCGGCGGGGAGTTGGTCCTTCACCTGCTGGATGCGCTCGCCGACGACCTGGCGCGCGAAGTAGATGTCCGTGCCGTCCTTGAAGACCACGGTGACCTGGCTCAGGCCATAGCGCGACAGCGAGCGCGTGTAGTCGAGGCTTGGCAGGCCGGCCATCGCGGTTTCGACCGGAAAGGTGATGCGTTGCTCGGTCTCCAGCGGCGAATAGCCGGGCGCGCGGGTGTTGATCTGCACCTGCACGTTGGTGATGTCGGGGACCGCGTCAATCGGCAGACGCTGGAAATCCCACGCGCCGTAGGTCAGTGCGCCGATCGCGAGCAGCATGATGAGCCACCGCTGACGGATCGAAAAGGCGAGGATGCGCTCAATCATGATCGGCGTCTCCCTTGCCCATCTCCGCCTTCACGACGAAGCTGTTCTCGGCGACGTAACGCTCGCCGGCCGATAGCCCTGCCTTGATCTCGACATAGCGCGGATCGGACTCGCCGAGCTCGACCGGGCGTGCCTCGATCTTGTCGCCATCCTCGCGGACGAAGACGATGGTCCGGTTTTCCAGTGTCTGGATGGCGCTGGCCCGGACCGCCACAGCGACGTTGCGCGCGGCGAGGATCAGCCGTGCGGTGACGAACAGGCCCGGCCGCAGGCGTCCGTCGGCGTTCCCCAGCACGACGCGCGCCAGCGCGGTCTGGGTCTCGCTGACGCCGACGGGGGCCAGGTAGGAGATCGTGCCCTTGATCTCGCCGCGGCCATCGTCAGGATTGATCAGGACTTCGTCGCCGAGGTGCACGCGCTTGATGTCCTGGCGATAGATCGAGAGGTCGACCCAGATCGTAGAGAGATCGGCGACGACGAAGGCTGGCTTCTGCTCGGAGGCATATTCGCCGAGCGAGATCTGCCGGTCGATGAGCGTGCCGCCGATCGGCGCCTTGAGGTCGTAGGCCGTCAGGCTCTGATTGCTTTCGATCGACGCCAGCAGCTCGTCCTTGGCGACGGTGTCGCCGATCCGCTTGCGTATCGATTTGGCAATGCCGGGGAAGCGCGGCGTCACCTGCACCACGGCCTCCTGGTTGGCGCGCAGCACGCCGTTGAAGGAGAGCGTATCGGTCAGCGTCGCGCTTGCGGCTTCCGCGAGCGTCACGCCCGCTGCGGCAAGCTTGACGTCGGAGATCCTGATGCGATCGGCGCCGTGCTCGTCCTGCTCGACATGCGCGTTCGCCGGCTTCTCCGGCGTCTTGTCCTGGGCTTGGCTCGCGGTTTCGACCTTGGCCGGCGCCAGCATGGCGTAGCCATAGGCGCCGAGTGCGGCGGTGACGAGAGCCACGAGGATGGTCGAGGATGTCTTCATCTGGCGCTCTCCCGGGCAAGCGTGAGGGGATTGCCGACGAGGCCTTCGATGGTGGCGACCGCGGCATGGAAGTTCTGCTGCGCTTCCTGCTCGCGCAGGCGCGCCTGGACGACGCTGGCTTGCGCGTCGAGCACTTCGAGCAGCGTGAAGCGGCCCTGGCCGTAGCCCTGGGAAATGGCTTCCGCCGCTTCCTGCGCCTTGGGGATCGCGGTCTCACGCAGCACGGCCAGCTCGCGCAGCGAGCCCTGGAGCGAGTCATAGGCGCGACCGGCAATCACGATCAGCGCGTTGCGATTGGCTTCGCGCTCGGCCTTCGTCTTGGCGAGACTTTCCTGTGCCGAGAGGATGTTGCCCTGGTTCTGGTCGAACACGGGAATCGGCACCGAGACGGTGAGGCGCACCGCGTCGTCATTGGTCTCGTTGAAATGGCGCCAGCCGGCGGCGATCCGCACGTCCGGATACGGTTTCAGGCGCGCCAGCAGCAGCTCGGCGTTGCGCTGCGCAAAGACGGCGGTCCAGCGCACCAGTTGCGGATTGGCATCGATGGCGGCGACAACCGACTGGAACGAGGGCGGGCGGCCGGTGGCGTCAAGCCGTCCGGAGACGTCAGCGAATTTCGGCGTGGGATCGCCCATCAACACGGCGAGCTCGCGCCGAGCGCTGGCAAGCATCGCCTTGAAGCGCTCGCGGTCGGCCTTCACCAGCGCGGAGGCGACCTCGGCGCGGCCGGTCTCGGCGGGCGAAGAGGCGCCGGCCTCGACACGGCGGCGGAGCAGGGGCGTCAGGCGATCGATCGCGGCGACCTGCTCGTCGAGGATCTGGATGCGGCGCTGGGCGCCGAGCACGCCGAGGAAGGCGATGGCGGTCTCCGACAGCACCTCGAGCCTGACAGCCTTGCGCTGGATTGCGGCGACTTCGACACCGGCGCTACCCGCGGCTATTCGTGCCTCGCGCTTGCCGAACAGCTCGAACGCCTGGCTGATCTGGAGCGTGGTCTCGGCCGACTTCGTGCCGCGGTAGATGCCGGAGCCGAAGGAATTGTCCTGCTCGTAAGTAAGCTCCGGGTTGAGCAGCGCACCCGCCTGAATGCGCTGTCCTGCCGCGATGCCGACGTCGCGTTCGGCTGCCGACAGCCGCGGGCTCGCGGCCAGCGCGCGCGTCAGCGCGGTGCGCATGGTCAGGGTCTGCGCGTCTGCGGACTGCGCGAGCAGCGCGTTGATCAAGAAAGCCGACGCGCACGCCAAGCGCGCGGCAGTTCGCCTGCAAAACATGGAAACGACCTGTGGAGGATGAAGCTAAGAGGCGCGCGAGCGCCCCGACCAATCCGTTCAGGCAATATGTTTGGGAGGCGGGGAGTCCGTGTCGGGGACCACCCCGGCGACGGCGGGCAGGCGAGGTGGCTGCGGAGCGGCGACGAGGGCGTTCAGCGTCCCGGCCTGTGCCGGCTGCGTGACCGTTACCGAGAAGCAGCCATGGCAATGATGGCCGGCGAACGCCTTGTGATCGGTATGGCCGGCGGCCCCATCGAGCGCTAAGGCGATCTCCGCCTTGCCGGTAGGGTTCGTCACATCGAGATCGTGCGCGCCGTGCAGCAGGCCCGACAGCAGGTAGATGGTTGCGACGAGCACGGCCAGCAGCCCGCGCAGATCGCGCGTGCGAAACATTTCGAATGGCCGGCGGATCGCGGACACGTGCTCACTCTCGTTGCGGTTCGTGTCCCGCCTAGCACGCCCGCGGGAACAGTGTCGACCCGCAACATTGTTACGTCCCGAGAATAAACGCCGCAGCGGCGACAGGCTGTCGCGATTGGTTCTCGCGTGCGGGTGCGATCAGGACCTGTACGTCGTGGCGATGCGACAAGATCGTATCGGCTGCTGCCGTTGGTTTCGGAATGGTGCGGCCATCGCCGGCTTCAACCGTCACCGCGACGTGGTAGCCCTCTTCCATCGCCCGTTCCAGCCATTTGATGGCTTCGTCGATCCATTGGTCGTGGTGCTCGGGATCTGCGATCGCCTTTTCTCGAAATGCGTTTGCCTGGTTCAGGCATGCCGTTCTGCGATCCACGCGGCTCTCCCGCTCCTTTGGGGGCGCCCCGACCGCATCTTTGATGATCCCGGGATTGGCGTCGTTAACATACGACAGCTAATGCAGCGCAAAAACGAAAAGGCCCCAGATCCGGCGCGGACCGGCTGGGGCCTTTGTGCTCACAATCTATGTTTCCCTTGGACTTGTGCAGATAACCCGCATCTCGATGATTCGTTCCCGTCTGGAAGATCCGCTTAGGAACATTCCTTGCGCCGCTTCATTAGCGCCACGGAGCATTTGAGGAGGACGGGCTTATGGACGGATTGATCTATCTCATCGGCTTGATCGTCGTGATCATGGCGATCCTGTCGTTCTTCGGCCTGCGCTGAGAGCGCCGCGATGACTATCGAAGCTCTCGTGCAGGAGGAAGTCATGGAAGGCAGCGTGCCCGCCGCCGAAGGGCGCCGGGTCATCCAATGGAGCTCGGTGCTGGCAGGCGCGTTCGCCGCCGGTGCAATGTCGTTCATCCTGGTCGGCTTTGGCGTCGCCATCGGCCTCGGCGTCAGCTCGACGTCGCCGACATGGCGCGATGCATCATCGGCGCTGGCGCTGTTGTCGGGACTGTATCTGATCCTCCAGGCGATCGTCAGCTTCGGCTTTGGCGGCTACATCGCCGGGCGGATCGCGCGGCCTGCGCCTGCGCTCGCAACGATCGAGGATGACGGCGAGCGGCGGGACGGGCTGCACGGACTGACATCATGGGCTCTGGCGGTGTTGATCGGTGCGGCATTGCTCGCGATCCTCGGCGCGTCCGCGATCGAGCGTTCGCCGATACGCAGCTCGGCCAGCAACGTGAGCGCCGCCGAACCCCTGTTGAGCTATGAGCTCGACAAGCTGTTCCGCGCGTCACGTCGCCCTCCCAACGCAGACATGAGGGAGGCCCGCGCCGAAGCCGGACGGATCCTCATGACATCGTCGAGCCACAGTGGCGTCAGCAGCGATGATCGCACCTATCTCGTGCAACAGACGGCCGCGCTGACGGGGCTGGCAACCGCGGATTCCGAGCGGCGCGTCGATGCCGTGATCGCGGAGGCCCAGACGGCGATCAACCACGCGCGGCGCAGTTCGATCATCGTCGCGTTCTCGGTCGCCGCGGCAGCCCTGATAGGAGCCGTCGTCGCCTGGGCGGCGGCAGTCGCCGGTGGACGCCACCGCGATGGCGAACCCTTGCCGCAATGGATGGCGAGCTCGAACCGGTTCCATCGCGGCCGTCGCGCGATGCCGATGCCGTAAATTCAGGGCCATGGCCGGGACGAGACCGGCCATGGCTTCGTTTGGGAATCCTACGCCCGCTCTTCCCAGATCATCGCGAGATGCACGATGGTCTGGACGGCCTTTTCCATGTCCTGCCGGCTGACCCATTCCAGGCGCGAGTGAAACGCGTGCTCGCCGGCAAAGATGTTGGGGCAGGGCAGTCCCATGAAGGACAGGCGCGAGCCGTCGGTGCCGCCGCGGATCGCGGTGCGCATCGGGCGCAGCCCGGCGCGGCGGATCGCTTCGATGGCGTATTCGAGGATGTGGGGGTGACGGTCGATCACCTGCTTCATGTTGCGGTACTGCTCGCGCACCTCGAACTTGTAGGTCGAGCGCGGATACTCCTTCATCACGTCCTTGACGATGCCCTCGAGCAGCGTCTCCTTTTCCTTCAGGCCTTCCTCGGTGAAGTCGCGGACGATGAAGGACAGCGTCGCCTGCTCGAGCGCGCCGGAGATGCCGATCGGATGCAGAAAGCCCTGCTTGCCCGAGGTGGTCTCGGGCGAGCAGCCTTCCTTGGGCAGGCGCTCGACGATGGCGGCTGCGATCTTGATCGCGTGCTCCATCTTGCCCTTGGCATAGCCGGGATGGGCAGAGACGCCCTGGATGGTGATGGTGGCGCCGTCAGCCGAGAACGTCTCGTCCTCGACGCTGCCGGCGCTCTCGCCGTCCATGGTGTAGCCGAAATCGGCGCCGAGCTTCTTCAGGTCGACATTGTCGACGCCGCGGCCGATCTCTTCATCGGGCGTGAACAGGATCTTGATGGTGCCGTGCTTCACATCGGGATTGTTGATGAAGAAATGCGCGGCATCCATGATCTCGGCGACGCCGGCCTTGTTGTCGGCGCCGAGCAGCGTCGTGCCATCGGTGGTGACGATGTCGTTGCCGATCTGGTTCTTGAGCGCGGGATGCTCGGCGAAGCGGATCACCTGGGTGGGGTCGGCTGACAGCGTGATGTCGCCGCCGCGATAATTCTTCACGACCTGCGGCTTGACGTCCTTGCCCGAGCAGTCGGGCGAGGTGTCCATGTGCGAGCAGAAGCAGATCACCGGCACCTTCTTGTCGGTGTTGGACGGGATCGTCGCGTAGACATAGCCGTAGTCGTCGAGATGGGCGTCCTCGACGCCCATGGCCTTGAGTTCGGTCACGAGCACGCGACCGAGATCCTTCTGCTTCTCAGTCGAGGGCGAGGTCGGGGATTCGGGATCGGACTGGGTGTCGATGGTGACGTAGCGCAGGAAGCGCTCGGTCACGGTGTGGGTAAAGGTGAGGGACATTTCTTCTCATAGCCGCCGGGGTCGGATGAGGGGCGGTATACCAGAAAAGCGTCATTCCGGGGACCGCGTGTCGCCGCCGCAACGCGGCGTGAACAGGCTTAATGAACCGTAAGTCTCAGCTCGCTTCGGCCAGTTCCCTGAACGGGGCGGACGGCGGCTTCCGGCGCTGGAATTTGCAGCCGCCTGGCACCAGACGATTCGGGACCTGACGGTCCGGTTACCCCGGGGCGAATTTCGGTGAAGTCTCGCAGAAACACCCGATGTTTACGGGAGAGGCGCAACGTCCTTGACTTCACCAGGTCGCACCTTTAAGTCCCCCCTCGTTCCGCATGGCTTTGCCCAGCACGCGGGAGTAGCTCAGTTGGTTAGAGCGCCGGCCTGTCACGCCGGAGGTCGCGGGTTCGAGCCCCGTCTCTCGCGCCATTGAATCAATGGCTTAGCGCGGAATTCTCCTGGAACGCCACAAACGATAAAGCCGCCCGAAGGCGGCCTTGGTGTCTGTCCGAAATGGTCCGTTTCGGCCTTAGCGGATCTCCGAGGTGCCCGAACTCGTCACCACCACCGGCTTACCAGCCTTGATCGTGTGGGTCGTCTGGGCGGTCTGGCTGAGGTCGATGCCGGTCCGCGCCGCGATTCCGAAGGCTGCCACCGCGATACCGGCCACCAGCGCCACCACCACGATCTTCAGGTGTGTCGCACGATCAGCAGAGTGAATGGAGTGGTTCATCAGAGCCTCCCGACGGGCTTTCCCGCCCGTCTGTTGGCTCACCTTCTAAGGACGATCTGTTTCCGGATGGTTTCGCGCCGTCGGCAAAATGGTTTCATCTGGGCGGCGTGGTTTTGGCTGGAGGGTCGTTTCAGGCCGCCGCTCGGGCGATATCGGTCCGGATCGTCCGGGCAGCCCGGACGAAGAGCAGGGCGCCCACTGTGGTCGTGACCGCCGCCGACAGCAGGGAGTAGCGGACGGCGTCCGCGCCGAAGCCGGCCTTCAGCGCGTCGTTGATCATGCCGACGATGAGGGGTCCCAGTCCCTGGCCGAAGCGGGTTGCGGTCAGGGCGATGAGCGCGGAGGCCAGCGCCCGCATGCTGGGCTTTGCCACCGTCTGCGCGATCGCAAAGATCGGCCCGAGATGGAAGCCGACCAGGAACGAGGTCAGCAGTCCTTGCGCCCCTTGGCAGGCCGTTTGTTTGTTGGCAGAGGTGGCGCATGAGCCAGAAGCCGAGCAGAGGCGGGCGTATGTCGCCCGACGTTGGGGACGATGCGGCGCCGATCACCGTGATGCTGTCGTCGCGGCTGATGGTGCTTGCCAATCTGCTCAAGCGCGGCGCCATCCTGCGCTACAAGCGTGTCGTCGGACTGAACTCGGTGGAGTTCGGCCTCGTCGCCTCGCTCGGCCGGCGTCCGCCGATGAGCGTGGCGCGGCTCGCCGAAGCCGTCGGTCAGGACAAGGGACAGATCGGCCGCGCGCTTGCGGGGCTGTCGTCACGCAAGCTGATCGCGAAAACGCCCAATCCGAACGACAGTCGCGAAGTGCTGATCTCGCTGACCAAGGCAGGGCTCGCCGCACATGACGCGATCGTTGCCAGCGCGCAGGAGCGCAATCGGCGCCTGCTGCAACAGTTGAGCAAGGACGAGCTCGACGCGCTGCTGGTGCAGATCGATCGCCTGACCGCGGCCGCCGAAGAGATGCTCGAGGCGGAAAAGGATCCGGACTGATCGTTCCGCCGACGTAGCGTCCATTTTTGAAGCGTTCTTGGAAGATCTCTAAGAGCTGTTCTAAGAGGCATTCAATTAGGTCTTCCGCGCGTGCTCGCTTAAGCGTCCATGCAACGCATGTCGTCATTCGCACTGACGGCATGGAACTACAAACGTTGCAGGTTGGGGTGGTGCGTTGAACTGTCTTGGAATGCTGCGGTCGGCGGGACTTGCGACCGCGTCCGCTCTGGTGCTGTTGCCGCAAGCTTCGGTCGGTCAATCCTCGGGATCCTCGTCGCAAAGCGGGGCGCAAGCCTTGCCACCGGTTACCGTGGCCTCGCCCGAGCCCCGCCGCCGCGCAGCGGCCTCCGCGCCACGCCGAACGCCGCGGGCAGCGCAGAGCGTGAGCGAGAGAAAGCTGCAGCCTGAGCGCAATGTCGGATTCGTCGAGACGCCGCGCGGCCCGGTCCACGGCTATGTCGCTGGCCGCAGCTCCTCCGGCACCAAGACCAACACGCCGATCATGGAGACGCCGCAATCGGTGTCGGTCATCGGCGCCGAGCAGATCCGCGACCAGAAGCCGAACAAGCTGGACGAGGTGCTGCGCTATTCGGCGGGCGTGCGCGCCGGAACCTTCGGTGCCGACACCCGTAACGACTGGTGGCTGATCCGCGGCTTCAAATCGGACGACGTCGGCCTGTTCCTCGATGGCATGCAGCTCTTCTACACGTCCTATGCGAGCTGGAAGCTGCAAACGCCGAACATGGAGCGCGTCGAGGTGCTGCGCGGCCCGTCTGCGGTGCTCTATGGCGGCTCGAGCCCGAGCGGCATCGTCAACGTCATCAGCAAGATGCCACCTGGCGAGCCGATCCGCTACATCGAGACCGGCGTCAACAATTTCGGCAATGCCTATGTCGGCTTCGATGTCGGTGGTCCCGTCGCGACGAGTCCCGAGAACGGCAAGCTGCTCTATCGCGTCGTCGGGCAGGTCCAGAACGGTGGCACGCAGGTCGACTTCACGCCCGACAACAACTACTTCATCGCACCGTCGGTAACCTGGAAGCCGGATGCCGACACGACGTTCACCGTCCTTGCGTCGGCATCGAAGCAGGATACCCGCGGCATCAACTTCCTGCCCTATCAGGGCACGGTGACCAACGCACCATTCGGTCGTATCCCCACGAGTATGTTCCTCGGCGATCCCAGCATCGACAAGTTCACGCGCGAGCAGGAGATGCTCGGCTATCAGTTCGAGCGCAATCTCACCGACAGCCTGACGTTCCGGCAGAATGCGCGTTTCGCGCATGTCGACGTGACGTATCGCGGCCTCGTCGCCAACGGCTATTCCAACGCCAACACGGGCGACATCGCGCGCTACAATTGGTACGCGAAGGACACGGCCAATCAGGCCAATCTCGACAACCAGTTGGAGTATCGTTTCGACACCGGCCTGGTGAAGCACACGATGCTGTTCGGCGTCGATCTGCGGGGCTACCAGATCGACGACTATCAGCAGTTCCAGTTTGGCACGACGCCGTCGATCAACGTCTTCAATCCGGTCTACGGTCTCAATGTGCCATTTACGACCGGGCCGTTCCGCAACTACCTGATCACCCAGAAGCAGGCCGGCACCTATCTTCAGGACCAGGTCAAGCTCGGCAACTTCACGCTGGTGGTGAGCGGCCGCAACGATTGGGTCGAGACCACTCAGGCCGCGCGCGACACCGGAGCGACGGTGGCCAGCCGCGATGACAGCAGGTTCAGCGGGCGCGTGGGCCTGATCTACAATTTCGACAACGGCCTTGCGCCCTATGTCTCCTATGCGACGAGCTACAATCCGGTCATTGGCCTTAATGCCAACAACCAGTTGCTCCTGCCGGAAACCGGCAAGCAGGTCGAGGTCGGCCTGAAGGTGCAGCCGAAATGGTTCGACGGTTACTTCACGGTCTCGGCCTTCGACCTGAAGCGTCAGAACGCGCTGACCACCGATCCGTCGAATGTGTTGTTGCAGAACCAGACCGGCGAGGTCACCTCGCGCGGCATCGAGCTCGAGGCGGTGGCCAATGTCACGAAGGAGCTGAAGCTGATCGGCGCCTTCACCAGCTATCATCTCTTCACCAGCGAGGATCTCGATTCATCGCTGATCGGCAAGACGCCAACCAACACGCCCGAGCTCCTGGCCTCAGGTTGGGCCGACTACACCTTCAAGGAGGGTCCACTGGCAGGCTTCGGCTTTGGCGGGGGCGTGCGCTACGTCGGCTCGTCCTGGGCAGACTCCGCCAACACGCTCGAGGTTCCCGCCGTCGTGCTCGGCGATCTCGCGCTCCACTATGAATGGCAGAACTGGCGCACAGCACTGAACGTGATCAACGTGACCGACAAGACTTATGTCGCAAGCTGCGCCTCGGTGACGTCCTGCTTCTACGGCGATCGCCGGCGCGTCACCGCCAGCGTCTCGTACAAATGGTGAGGGCGGGCGAGGGGATCGCGTCGTGAAGGCGCGCACCGTCAGGCTCTGGTCCCTGGTCCACACCTGGACCAGCCTGATCTCGACCGTGTTCCTGCTCCTGCTCTGCCTGACCGGTCTGCCGCTGATCTTTCATCACGAGATCGACGAGCTTCTCGGCTATGCCCCCCAGCCCGAAGCTCACGCGGGCGCGGCGCGTGCGACCACCCAAGAGGTCGCCGACGCCGCGCTCGCGGCCGATCCGGGGCGGGTACTGCAATACATCTCCTGGGACAAGGACGAACCCGGGATCGTGTTTGCATTCACCAACAATGCGCCGGACGGTCCCCCGGACAATGCCACCGTGCGCGCCTTCGATGCGGTCTCGGCCAGGCTGCTCGGACCTGTCGGCGTCGGGCCGATGCTGATCGTGCTCAAGCTGCACACGGACATGTTCGCCGGCCAGGCCGGAAAACTGTTTCTCGGTGCGATGGGACTGTTGTTCGCGCTCGCCATCATCTCCGGCGTGGTGCTGTACTGGCCATTCACGCGCCGCCTGCGCTTTGCGACCATCCGCTACCCCGCCGCGCGCCGTGTGGTCTGGCTCGACTGGCACAATCTGATCGGCGTGATCACGGTGGTCTGGGCGCTGGTGGTCGGGCTGACCGGCGTGATCAACACCTGGGCCGAACTGATGCTCGATCAGTGGAAGGCGACCGAGCTCGCCAGCATGGTTGCACCCTATGCCGGCAAGCCGCCGCCGGTGCATCTGGCCTCGCTCGACGGCGTCGTCGCCCGCGCCAAGGCGGCCGCGCCCAGCATGGACATCGCGTTCATCGCTTTCCCGGGCGCCCCGTTCACGTCATCACACCATTTCGCGGCGTTCATGCGCGGCGAGACCGCTCTCACGGCGCGCCTGCTGAAGCCTGTGCTGCTGGACGGGGAAACCGGGGAGGTCGCCGACAGCCGGGCGCTGCCGGTCTACCTCCAGGCGCTCTTGATTTCGCAACCGCTTCATTTCGGCAACTATGGCGGTATGCCGCTGAAGGTGATCTGGGCTGCGCTCGACGTGTTCACGATGATCGTGATCGGCAGCGGTCTCTACCTTTGGCTGGCACGGCGGCGGAAGCGGAGGCCCGCCCGTGCCGATGCATTCGCGAAACGAGCCCCGGTCCCGTCATGATGCATGGCTCGCCCAGCCGCTCGCGCCCGTGGATTCGGGTCTTCGGTGCGCCGATTCTGATCGCTATGGCGACCTCGATCGGCCTGCTCGCGGCGCTGCTCTGGGGAGAGATCGGCAAATATGTCGCCTGGGTGACGGTCGGCTCTCCCATGGCCGTCATTCCCTGGGCCTGGCTGCGTCGCGGTAGGACAGCAAAGCCGTCCTAGACACGCGGAGAGGCGGTCCGACATGCTCCGCGCGGAGCATCTGCCGACGGCGGGAGGACCGACATGGATGCTCTTGCTGGGGCCGCGGTTCTGCTCCATACCAGCCGCGGGGCGATTCCGGGATTTCCACTGTTCTGGGGGCGGCAAAGGGCCTAAAAACAGCGTGTCTTGCACCCATTGGTGCACTGCGCTAAGGCTCAGAATAATTCCAAATCGGGACGAATCCGCGAGCCACCCGAGGCTTGCGGGAAAAAGGGCTCGCCAATGAGCGGCATTCTGCAGAACTATCTTCCACTTGTGGTCTTTATAGGGGTAGCGGGCCTGATTGGCCTCGTGCTGCTGATCGCCCCCTTCATCGTGGCCTTCCAGCAGCCGGATCCGGAAAAGCTGTCGGCGTATGAGTGCGGTTTCAACGCCTTCGACGACGCCCGGATGAAGTTCGACGTCCGCTTCTACCTGGTCGCCATCCTCTTCATCATCTTCGACCTTGAGGTGGCGTTCCTGTTCCCCTGGGCAGTAGCGTTCGGAAAGCTTGGTGCGACCGGCTTCTGGTCCATGGTGGTCTTCCTCGCCGTGCTGACGGTGGGGTTTGCCTATGAATGGAAGAAAGGGGCACTCGAATGGGATTGAACCCTGCCACGCCGTCCGCCGGTCCGGTTCTCGCGCCGGCCCCGAAGGGCATTCTGGATCCGTCGACCGGCAAGCCGGTCGGGGCCAATGATCCGTTCTTTCTCGAGGTCAATCACGAGCTGTCCGACAAGGGCTTCTTCGTCGCCGCGGCCGATGACCTCATCACCTGGGCGCGCACCGGGTCGTTGATGTGGATGACCTTCGGTCTCGCCTGCTGCGCGGTCGAGATGATGCAGGTCTCGATGCCGCGCTACGACGTCGAGCGCTTCGGCTTTGCGCCGCGTGCCTCGCCGCGCCAGTCCGATGTGATGATCGTCGCAGGCACCCTGACCAACAAGATGGCTCCGGCGCTGCGCAAGGTCTACGACCAGATGCCTGAGCCGCGCTACGTCATCTCGATGGGCTCCTGCGCCAATGGCGGAGGCTATTACCACTATTCCTACTCGGTCGTGCGCGGCTGCGACCGCATCGTGCCGATCGACATCTACGTGCCGGGCTGCCCGCCCACGGCGGAAG
Source organism: Bradyrhizobium sp. UFLA05-89 (assembly GCF_059803475.1). Classification (NCBI taxonomy): domain Bacteria; kingdom Pseudomonadati; phylum Pseudomonadota; class Alphaproteobacteria; order Hyphomicrobiales; family Nitrobacteraceae; genus Bradyrhizobium; species Bradyrhizobium sp. UFLA05-89. The sequence continues at coordinate 20,252 of NZ_JBANBA010000091.1, forward strand.
CGCTGCTCTACGGCGTGCTGCTGCTGCAAAAGAAGATCCGGCGCACCGGCACCATCGAACGCTAAGGTTTTACGTCATGGACGACGGCAAGCTCGACGCCCTTGGGCAAACGATCGTTAGCGCGCTTCCGGGCGCCGCCACCGGTCACGCGGTGGCCTTCAACCAGCTCACGGTGGAGGTCGAGGCCGCCAAGATCGTCGAGGTGGTCAAGTACCTCCGCGACGATCCAAGTTGCCGCTTCGTCAACTTCACCGACGTGACCGCGGTGGATTATCCGTCGCGCGAGAAGCGCTTCGACGTCGTCTATCATCTGATGTCGCCGACGCTGAACACCCGGATCAGGCTGAAGGCTCAGGCCGACGAGACCACCCAGGTGCCGTCGCTGATCGAGGTGTTTCCCGGCGCCGACTGGTTCGAGCGCGAGACCTACGACCTCTATGGCGTGATCTTCGTCGGACATCCCGACATGCGCCGCATCCTCACCGATTACGGTTTCGAGGGGCATCCGCTGCGCAAGGACTTCCCGCTGACCGGCTTCGTCGAGGTCCGCTACGACGACCAGGAGAAGCGGGTGGTGTACGAGCCGGTCCGGCTCAACCAGGAATTCCGCAAGTTCGATTTCCTCTCGCCATGGGAAGGGGCGGACTATCCGCTTCCCGGTGACGAGAAGGCGGGACCGAAGGCCTGATCATGAACGAGCAACCCGAACAGCTTCGCAACTTTACGATCAATTTCGGCCCGCAACATCCCGCGGCGCACGGCGTGTTGCGCCTGGTGCTGGAGCTTGACGGCGAGGTCGTTGCGCGTGTCGATCCGCATATCGGCCTGCTTCACCGCGGCACCGAGAAGCTGATCGAGCAGAAGACCTATCTCCAGGCGATCCCTTATTTCGATCGCCTGGACTACGTCGCGCCGATGAACCAGGAGCACGCTTTCTGCTTGGCTGCCGAAAAGCTGCTCGGCATCGAGGTGCCGCGCCGCGGCCAGTTGATCCGCGTGCTGTATTGCGAGATCGGCCGCATCCTCTCGCATCTTCTCAACGTGACCACGCAGGCGATGGACGTCGGCGCGCTGACCCCGCCGCTGTGGGGCTTCGAGGAGCGCGAGAAGCTGATGGTGTTCTACGAGCGCGCTTCGGGCAGCCGTATGCACGCAGCCTTCTTCCGCGTCGGCGGCGTACACCAGGACCTGCCGCCCAAGCTGATCAACGACATCGAGGCCTGGTGCGATCCGTTCCTCAAAGTTGTCGACGACCTCGACCGCCTGCTCACCGCCAACCGCATCTTCAAGCAGCGCAACGTCGACATCGGCGTGGTGCCGCTGAAGGAGGCCTGGGAGTGGGGTTTTTCCGGCGTGATGGTGCGCGGCTCCGGTGCGGCCTGGGACCTGCGCAAGGCGCAGCCCTATGAATGCTATGCCGAGATGGAATTCGACATTCCGATCGGCAAGAACGGCGACTGCTACGACCGTTACCTGATCCGCATGGAAGAGATGCGCCAGTCGGTGCGCATCATGAAGCAGTGCATCGAGAAGCTGAAGGCGCCGGACGGGCAGGGGCCGGTCGCTGTCGAGGACAACAAGGTCTTCCCGCCGCGCCGCGGCGAGATGAAGCGCTCGATGGAAGCGCTCATCCATCACTTCAAGCTCTACACCGAAGGCGTCCACGTGCCGGCCGGCGAGGTCTATGCCTCGGTCGAGGCGCCGAAGGGCGAGTTCGGCGTCTATCTCGTCTCCGACGGCACCAACAAGCCCTACAAGTGCAAGATCCGCGCGCCGGGCTTCGCCCATCTGCAGGCCATGGACCACATCTGCAGGGGCCATCTGCTCGCCGACGTCTCGGCCATCCTCGGCTCGCTCGACATCGTGTTCGGAGAGGTCGATCGGTGATGGCGCCGGCGCCAATCCAGTTTGACCGCGCCTCGGGGGCCCTCGAAGGGGCCAACCTGTGGGAGCGGACGGCTGCCTTGGCGCTGGTGACGGGATCGAAGATCTCCTCGCACTTCTCGCACATGGGCTACATCGCCTGCGCCAATCTGCTGCGCAAAACGCTGCCCGAGCGTAACATCGCGATCAAGCTCAACCCGGACGCCGTGTTCGAATTCCCTTACGGCGACGGCTACTGGAGCAAGCTGCTCAACCGCTCCTACAATTACGAGGACGAGTTGGAACTGTTGTTCGCTGACTCCGTCGACGTCGATTACACGCTGCTCGATTGCGGCGCGAACTATGGCTACTGGTCGGTGCTGGTGTCGAGCAAGCCGTTCGGCTCGCACAGGGCGATCGCGATCGAGCCGTCGGGACAGAACCACCCGAAGCTTGCGAACAACGCGCGTATCAATGGTAACCGCTTCGAGACCATGAAATGTGCGATCGGTGCCGAGCGCGGCACCGCACGGCTCTCCGGCACCAAGCACGAGGCTTTCAGTATCGCGGGCGCGCCCTCGGCGGGCGGTGAGGAAGTGCCTGTGATTGCACTCGACAATCTGCTCGATGACGGCAAGGTCGAAGCAAACGGCAAGTATTTGATCAAGCTCGACGTCGAAGGCGTCGAGATCGACGCCATCAAGGGTGGCAAGCGGCTTCTTGAAGGCGACAGCGTGATCATGTGCGAGGAGCACGGCAGCGACCGCAGCCACGCGGTGTCGCGCTATATCCTCGAACAAACCCCGCTGAAGCTGATCGTCTACGATCCCACCACCAGTCGCATGGAGACGGTGACCGAGCTCTCGATCCTCGATCGCATCAAGGTCTCCACCCACGTTGGCTACAATGTTTTCGGCACCGCAAGCGCATTCTGGCAGGACAGGATTGATGCCCTGAATGCGAAGGCTGCGCGGCGCCGTATCCAGTGAGAGATTGAAGAGATGTCCGTTCGCCGCCTAGCGCCCAAGGAAGTCCAGCCCGCGAGCTTTACGTTCACGGAGGAGAACCTCGCGTTTGCGAAGCAGCAGATCGCCAAATATCCGGCCGGTCGCCAGGCCTCGGCCGTGATCGCGATCATGTGGCGGGCGCAGGAGCAGAACGATGGCTGGGTGTCGGAAGCCGCGATCCGCGTCATCGCCGACCTGCTCGATATGCCCTACATCCGCGTGCTCGAAGTCGCGACCTTCTACACGATGTTCCAGCTCGCTCCCGTCGGCAAGAAGGCCCACGTCCAGGTCTGCGGCACCACGCCGTGCCGGCTGCGCGGCGCCGAAGACCTGATCCACGTCTGCGAGAGCCGGATCCATCACGAGCCCTTCCACCTCTCCAAGGACGGCAATTTCAGCTGGGAAGAGGTGGAGTGCCTGGGCGCCTGCGTGAACGCGCCGATGGTGTTGATCGGCAAGGACACCTATGAGGATCTGACCAAGGAAAGCTTCGGCAAGGTGCTCGACGGCTTTGCCTCCGGCAATCCGCCCAAGCCCGGCCCGCAGAACGGCCGTCAGTTCTCGGCTCCCGTCACCGGACCGACCACGCTGAAGGAGATCACCTGATGCGTGATCTCGCGACATCAGCAGCGGGAAGGGGCGGCGCCGTGAAGAAATGGGGCTTCATCGCCATGCATGCCGCGGTGGCGGCTGCCTTCATCTTCATGCTGCAGCGCTTCACCCTGAATGCGTCGCTGGAAACCAGTCTGCTCTGGGCGCTGACCTTTGCCGTCTGCGCCGCCGGGCTTGCCTACAAGCAAGCCAACCGTTGATCGGAAAGCACTGAAATGCTCGAGGACAAGGACCGCATCTTCAAAAACCTCTACGGCCTCCACGATTGGGGGCTCGAGGGCGCGCGGCGCCGCGGCGCTTGGGATGGCACCAAGGCCATCATCGACAAGGGCCGCGACTGGATCATCAACGAGATGAAGGCGTCAGGCCTGCGCGGCCGTGGCGGCGCCGGCTTCCCGACCGGCCTGAAATGGTCGTTCATGCCGAAGGAATCGACCGACGGCCGGCCGAGCTATCTCGTCGTCAACGCCGACGAGTCCGAGCCCGGCACCTGCAAGGACCGCGAGATCATGCGTCATGATCCGCATCTCCTGATCGAGGGCTGCCTGATCGCGAGCTGCGCGATGAATGCGCACGCCTGCTACATCTATGTCCGTGGCGAGTTCATCCGCGAGCGCGAGCACCTCCAGGCCGCGATCGACCAGGCCTACGAGGCCAAGCTGATCGGGAAGGACAATGTCAACGGCTGGCCGTTCGATCTCTACGTCGCGCACGGCGCCGGCGCCTATATCTGCGGCGAGGAGACCGCGCTGCTCGAGAGCCTCGAGGGCAAGAAGGGCCAGCCGCGCCTGAAGCCGCCGTTCCCGGCCAACGTCGGCCTGTTCGGCTGCCCGACCACCGTCAACAACGTCGAGTCGATCGCGGTTGCGCCCGACATCCTGCGCCGCGGCGCGGCGTGGTTCGCCGGCATCGGCCGTCCGAACAACGTCGGCACGAAACTGTTCTGCATCTCCGGCCATGTCGAGCGGCCGTGCAACGTCGAAGAAGCCATGGGCATTCCCTTCCGTGAGCTGATCGAGAAGCATTGCGGCGGCATCCGCGGCGGCTGGGACAATCTGAAGGCCGTGATCCCCGGTGGCTCCTCGGTGCGCATGGTGCCGGCAGAGCAGATCATCGACACGCCGATGGATTTCGACAGCCTGAGCAAGCTGCGCTCGGGCCTCGGCACCGCGGCCGTGATCGTGATGGACAAGTCGACGGACCTGATCCGTGCGATCGCCCGCATTTCCTATTTCTACAAGCACGAGAGCTGCGGCCAGTGCACGCCGTGCCGCGAGGGCACCGGCTGGATGTGGCGCGTCTTGACCCGCATGGCCGAGGGCCGCGCCCACAAGCGCGAGATCGACATGCTGCTCGAGGTCACCAAGCAGGTCGAAGGCCACACCATCTGCGCGCTCGGCGACGCAGCCGCCTGGCCGATCCAGGGCCTGATCGCGCACTTCCGTCATGAGATCGAAGCGCGCATCGACCAGTATTCGCACAAGGCCGACATCGACGATGCCGGCGTCCGCGATCCCGTGAACATGGTCGCGGCGGAGTAGGAAGAATGACAAAGCTCATCATCGACGGCAAAGAGATCGATGTCCCGCCGGAGTACACGCTGCTCCAGGCGTGCGAGGCCGCCGGCGCCGAGATTCCGCGCTTCTGCTATCACGAGCGGCTGTCGATCGCCGGCAATTGCCGGATGTGCCTCGTCGAAGTGAAGGGCGGCCCGAAGCCGGTCGCGAGCTGCGCCTGGGGTGTGCGCGATTGCCGTCCGGGTCCGAAGGGCGAGCCGCCGGAGATCTCGACGCGGTCGCCGATGGTGAAGAAGGCCCGCGAAGGCGTGATGGAGTTCCTTCTGATCAACCATCCGCTGGACTGCCCGATCTGCGACCAGGGCGGCGAGTGCGATCTCCAGGACCAGGCGATGGGCTATGGCGTCGACACCAGCCGCTTCGCCGAGAACAAACGCGCCGTCGAGGACAAGTATCTCGGCGCGCTGGTCAAGACCTCGATGAACCGCTGCATCCAGTGCACGCGCTGCGTCCGCTTTTCGGCGGAAGTCGCCGGCGCGCCCGAGATGGGCGCGACGGGCCGCGGCGAGGACATGGAGATCACGACCTATCTCGAGCACGCGCTGACGTCCGAGCTTCAGGGCAACCTCGTCGACATCTGCCCGGTCGGTGCGCTGACCTCGAAGCCATACGCCTTCGCCGCGCGCCCCTGGGAGCTCGGCAAGACCCAGTCGGTCGACGTCATGGACGGCATCGGCTCGGCGATCCGGGTCGATACCCGTGGTCGCGAGGTGATGCGCATCCTGCCGCGCGTCAACGAGGCCGTGAACGAGGAGTGGATTTCGGACAAGACTCGTCACGTCGTCGACGGCCTGCGCACCCAACGGCTCGACCGGCCCTATATCCGCGAGGCCGGCAAGCTGCGTGCAGCTTCATGGACCGAAGCCTTCGCCGCGATCGCCGCCAAGGCGGGCCGCAGCGACGGCAAGCGGATCGGCGCGATTGCCGGTGATCTCGCCGGCGTCGAGGAGATGTTTGCGCTGAAGGATCTGCTCGCCAAGTTCGGCTCGGCCAATCTGGCAGTGCAGGGCGGCGACGCCTTCGATCCCGCGCTGGGCCGCGGCTCCTACATCTTCAATCCGTCGCTGGTCGGCATCGAACAGGCCGATGCGCTGCTGATCATCGGCGCCAATCCGCGCAAGGACGCGGCAGTGTTCAATGCCCGTATCCGCAAGCGCTGGCGCGCGGGCGGCCTCAAGATCGGCTCGGTCGGTGCCAAGGCTGATCTGACCTACGACTACGATCATCTCGGCGCGGGTACGGAGACGCTCGCCGACCTCGTGGCCGGCAAGCACTCCTTCGCTGACGTCCTGAAGAACGCCAAGCACCCGGTTATCCTGGTCGGCGCGGGCGCGACCTCGCGTCACGACGGCGCGGCGATCCTCGCGCAGGCGGCCAAGCTGGCGCTCGATATCGGCGCGGTGAAGGACGGCTGGAACGGCTTTGGCGTGCTGCACGAGACCGCCTCGCGCGTCGGCGCGCTGGATATCGGCTTTGCGGCAGGCGCCGGCGGCCTGAACGCCGCGCAGATGACGACCTTCGGCACGCTGGACGTCTTGTTCCTGCTCGGGGCCGACGAGATCAAGGCGCCGGACGGCACCTTCGTCGTCTATATCGGCACCCATGGTGACCGCGGCGCGCACCGCGCCGACGTCATCCTGCCAGCGGCGGCCTACACCGAGAAGTCGGCGATCTACGTCAACACCGAGGGCCGCGCGCAGATGACGGGCCGCGCCGCGTTCCCGCCGGGCGAGGCCCGCGAGGACTGGGCGATCGTTCGCGCGCTGTCGGAAGCGCTCGGCAAGAAGCTCGGCTACGACTCGCTCGCGGCCCTGCGCCAGGCGATTTTCAAGGCGGTGCCGCATCTGATCCGCCTGGACCAGATCGAGGCGGGCACCGCTGACCAGGTCAAGACACTTGCGGGCAAGGGCGGCACGCCGGAGAAGGCGCCGTTCAAGGCCCTGATTGAGGACTTCTACCTGACCAACCCAATCTCGCGTGCGTCCGCCGTGATGGCGGAATGTTCGCGGCTTGCCTCCGGGCAGATGCTGACCGCAGCGGAGTAAGCGTGATCTGATGGAATTCTTTGAAAGCGCATTCTGGACCGGATTCCTCTGGCCGCTGATCATCATGGTCGCGGAGAGCGTCCTGCTGCTCGTCGTGCTGCTGGTCGCGATCGCCTACATCCTGCTCGCCGACCGCAAGATCTGGGCGGCGGTGCAGATCCGCCGCGGCCCGAACGTGGTCGGTCCCTGGGGCCTATTCCAGTCGTTCGCCGACCTCCTGAAGTTCGTGCTGAAGGAGCCGATCATTCCCTCCGGCGCCAACAAGGGCGTCTTCCTGCTTGCTCCGCTGGTATCGTGCGTGCTCGCACTCGCGGCCTGGGCGGTGATCCCGACCAATCTCGGCTGGGTGATCTCCGACATCAATGTCGGCGTTCTCTTTATCTTCGCGATCTCGTCGCTGTCGATCTACGGCATCATCATGGCCGGCTGGTCGTCGAACTCGAAGTACCCGTTCCTGGCCGCCTTGCGCTCGGCCGCGCAGATGGTGTCCTATGAGGTCTCGATCGGCTTCGTCATCATCACCGTGCTGCTCTGCGCCGGCACGCTGAACCTGTCGGCGGTCGTCGAGGCGCAGCATGCGCGTGGCCTTGCCAGCCTGATCGGCCTGCCGCAGCTCACCATCCTGAACTGGTATGTGTGGCCGCTGTTCCCGATGTTCGTGGTGTTCTACGTCTCTGCACTGGCGGAAACCAATCGTCCGCCGTTCGACCTCGTCGAGGCCGAGTCCGAGCTCGTGGCCGGATTCATGGTCGAATACGGCTCGACGCCGTATCTGTTGTTCATGCTCGGCGAGTATGTCGCCATCGTCACCATGTGCGCGTTGGCGACGATCCTGTTCCTGGGGGGCTGGCTGCCGCCGGTCGATCTGCCGCCGTTCAACTGGGTGCCGGGGATCATCTGGTTCTCGTTCAAACTGTTCTTCATGTTCTTCCTGTTCGCGATGGCGAAGGCGATCGTGCCGCGCTACCGCTACGATCAACTGATGCGTCTCGGCTGGAAGGTCTTCCTGCCGCTGTCGCTGGCGATGGTGATCGTGGTGGCTGGCGTGCTGCATTTCGCCGGCATCGCGCCGAAGTGAGGTCCGCCATGGGTATCAACATCAACGCTACCGCGCGCTCGCTTCTGCTGTCGGAATTCGTCTCGGCGTTCTTCCTCGCCATGCGCTACTTCTTCCAGCCGAAGCCGACGCTGAACTATCCCTTCGAGAAGGGGCCGATCTCGCCGCGCTTCCGCGGCGAGCATGCGCTGCGCCGCTATCCGAACGGTGAAGAGCGCTGCATCGCCTGCAAGCTGTGCGAGGCGGTCTGCCCGGCGCAGGCCATCACCATCGAGGCCGGGCCGCGCCGCAACGACGGCACGCGCCGCACCGTGCGCTACGACATCGACATGGTGAAGTGCATCTATTGCGGCCTCTGCCAGGAGGCCTGCCCGGTTGACGCCATCGTCGAAGGTCCAAACTTCGAGTTCGCGACCGAGACCCGCGAGGAACTGTTCTATGACAAGGCCAAGCTGCTCGCCAACGGCGATCGCTGGGAACGCGAGATCGCGCAAGCGATCGAGCTCGACGCGCCGTACCGGTGAGGTGAGGGCATGATCCTTCCCGCGCTGTTCTTCTATCTGTTCGCCGGCATCTGCGTCGCCTCGGCGGTGATGGTGATTGTCTCGCGCAATCCCGTGCACTCGGTGCTGTATCTGATCCTGGCCTTCGTCAACGCCTCCGGCCTGTTCGTGCTGATGGGCGCCGAGTTCCTGGCGATGATCCTGATCGTCGTCTATGTCGGCGCGGTCGCGGTGTTGTTCCTGTTCGTGATCATGATGCTCGACGTCGACTTCCTCGAGTTGCGGGAGGGCTTCATCGAATACCTGCCGGTTGGCCTCGTGATCGGCGGCATCTTCATGTTCGAGCTGTTGCTGGTCGTCGGCGCCTGGGTGATCAACCCGACCGTGTCCAAGACGATCACGGCGGCGATCCCGGCCAACGTCTCCAACACCGAGGCGCTCGGGCTCGTGCTCTATACGAAGTACATCCACTACTTCCAGCTCGCCGGCATGGTGCTGCTGGTCGCGATGATCGGCGCCATCGTGCTGACGCTGCGCCACAAGGCCAGCGTCAAGCGGCAGGACATCAACGTTCAGAACGCGCGAACGCCCGACATGGCGATGGCGCTGCGCAAGGTGGCGTCGGGGCAGGGGCTCCAGGATGCCGATGCGGCGGAGTGGGTGAAATGACGATCGGGCTCGGACACTATCTTGCCGTCGGCGCGATCCTGTTCACGCTCGGCATCCTCGGCATATTCCTGAACCGCAAGAATATCATCATCATTCTGATGTCGATCGAGCTGATCCTGCTCTCGGTCAACATCAACCTGGTGGCGTTCTCGACCTTCCTCGGCGATATCGTCGGCCAGGTCTTCGCGCTGCTGGTGCTGACGGTCGCGGCTGCGGAAGCCGCAATCGGTCTCGCCATCCTGGTGGTCTATTTCCGCAACCGCGGCTCGATCGCGGTTGAGGACGTCAATCTGATGAAGGGTTAACCCAGCTATGGTCCAGGCAATTGTCTTTCTGCCTCTGCTGGGCGCCATTCTCGCCGGCCTGATCGCCATTTTCGGCGCGCATGCCCGCAACCCCAGCGGCGATACGGTCGAGCATCACGACGACGCGCATGGCGATGCCCATGGTCATGCGTCGGCAGCTCATGATGACCATGCCCACGACGATCACGGCCACGACGACCACCACGTCTCCGAACCGCCGGCTCAGGGCTCGCGCGCGGCCGAGCTGATCACGACCGGGCTGCTGTTCGTCTCGGCGGCCCTGTCGTGGTTCACGCTGGTCGACGTCGGCTTCCTGCACCACGACGCGCGGATTCCGATTCTGCCGTGGATCCTCTCGGGCGACCTCCAGGTCTACTGGGCGCTTCGGGTGGACACGCTCACCGCCGTCATGCTGGTGGTGGTCAACACCGTGTCCTCGCTCGTGCACCTCTATTCCATCGGTTACATGGACGAGGATCCGTACCGGCCGCGCTTCTTCGGCTATCTCTCGCTGTTCACGTTCGCCATGCTGATGCTGGTGACGGCCGATAACCTCGTGCAGCTGTTCTTCGGCTGGGAAGGCGTGGGTCTGGCGAGCTATCTGCTGATCGGTTTCTGGTACCAGAAGCCGTCGGCGAACGCGGCCGCAATCAAGGCCTTCGTCGTCAACCGCGTCGGCGACTTCGGCTTTGCGCTCGGCATCTTTGCGGTTTTCGCGCTGGTCGGTTCGACCGATTTCGAGACGATCTTCCATGCGGCTCCCGGCTTCACCGACAAGACCATCAACTTCTTCGGCTGGCAGGTGGACGCGCTGACGCTGACCTGCTGCCTGCTGTTCATGGGCGCGATGGGCAAGTCGGCCCAGTTCCTGCTGCACACCTGGTTGCCGGACGCGATGGAAGGCCCGACCCCGGTCTCGGCGCTGATCCACGCCGCGACCATGGTGACGGCGGGCGTCTTCATGGTGGCGCGGCTGTCGCCGCTGTTCGAGCTCGCGCCGAACGCGCAGGCCGTCGTGATGTTCTTCGGCGCGACCACGGCGTTCTTCGCCGCGACCGTTGGCCTCGTGCAGAACGACATCAAGCGCATCGTCGCCTACTCGACCTGTTCGCAGCTCGGCTACATGTTCGTGGCGATGGGGGCGGGAGCCTATTCGGTCGGCATGTTCCACCTGTTCACGCACGCCTTCTTCAAGGCGCTGTTGTTCTTGGGGAGCGGCTCGGTGATCTACGCGATGCATCACGAGCAGGACATCCGCAACATGGGCGGCCTGTGGCGCAAGATCCCCTACACCTATGCGGTGATGGTGGTCGGCACGCTCGCGCTGACCGGCTTCCCGCTCACCGCCGGCTACTTCTCCAAGGACGCGATCATCGAGTCAGCCTACGCCTCGCACAACCCGTTCGCGGTGTACGGCTTCCTGATGACGGTCGTCGCCGCCGGCCTGACCTCATTCTATTCGTGGCGCCTGATCTTCAAGACCTTCCACGGCGAGCCGCATGACGAGCATCATTACGCGGCTGCGCATGAGAGCCCGATGTGGATGCTAGTCCCGATCGGGGTTCTTGCCGCTGGCTCGATCCTGGCCGGCTTCCCGTTCAAGGAGTTGTTCGCCGGTCATGGCATCGAGGAGTTCTTCCGCGAGTCCGTGAAGATGAACCCGCACATCATCGAGGAGATGCACCACATCCCGGAGACCATCGGCTTCCTGCCGACCGTGATGATGATCGTGGGCTTCCTGATCTCGTACCTGTTCTACATCCGCCGGCCGTACCTGCCGGTCGAGCTCGCGAACACCCAGCCGATGCTGTATCAGTTCCTGCTCAACAAGTGGTACTTCGACGAGCTCTATGACATCATCTTGGTCCGTCCGGCGAAGTGGGTCGGCTACCAGCTCTGGAAGAAGGGCGACGGCTTCATCATCGACGGCTTGGGGCCGGACGGCGTCTCGGCGCGTGTGCTGGACATCACCCGCAACGTCGTGAAGATCCAGACCGGCTATCTCTACCACTATGCATTCGCCATGCTGATCGGTGTCGCCGGCCTGATCACCTGGTTCATGTTCGGCTTTGGAGGCCAGTAAATGACAACCTGGCCCATCCTCTCCGTCACCACCTTCCTGCCGCTCGTCGGAGCGCTGCTCGTCTACGCCGTTCGCGGCGACGACGAGGCGGCGCGGCGCAATGCGCGCTGGATAGCGCTCTGGACCACGCTGATCACCTTTGCGGTCTCGTTGCTCCTGGTCGCGCGCTTCGATTCCTCGATCGCCGACTTCCAGTTCGTCGAGAAGGCTAACTGGCTCGCCGCCGGCATCACCTATCACATGGGTGTGGATGGCATCTCGCTGCCCTTCGTGATCCTGACCACCGCGTTGATGCCGTTCTGCATCATCGCGAGCTGGAAGGCGATCCAGAGCCGCGTGCGCGAATACATGATGGCGTTCCTGATCCTGGAAACGCTGATGATCGGCACCTTCTCGGCGCTCGATCTCGTGCTGTTCTATTTGTTCTTCGAGGGCGGCCTGATCCCGATGTTCCTGATCATCGGCGTCTGGGGCGGCCCGCGCCGGGTCTATGCCTCGTTCAAGTTCTTCCTCTACACGCTGCTCGGCTCGGTGCTGATGCTGCTCGCCATCATGGCGCTGTACTGGAACGGCAACACGACCGACATCCCGACTTTGATGCACACCGCCGTGCCGCGATCATTGCAGACCTGGGCGTGGCTGGCCTTCTTTGCCTCCTTCGCGGTGAAGATGCCGATGTGGCCGGTGCACACCTGGCTGCCGGATGCGCACGTCGAGGCGCCGACCGCGGGCTCGGTGATCCTGGCCGCGATCCTGCTGAAGATGGGCGGCTACGGCTTCCTGCGCTTCTCGCTGCCGATGTTCCCGCTGGCTTCGCACGACTTCGCGCCGCTGATCTTCACGCTCTCGGTCATTGCCATCATCTACACCTCGCTGGTGGCGATGATGCAGGAGGACATGAAGAAGCTGATCGCCTATTCCTCGGTGGCGCATATGGGCTTCGTCACCATGGGCATTTTCGCCGGCACCATCCAGGGCGTCGCCGGCGGCGTTTTCCAGATGATCTCGCACGGCATCGTGTCAGGCGCGCTGTTCCTCTGCGTCGGCATCGTCTACGACCGCATGCACACCCGCGAGATCGCGGCCTATGGCGGCCTCGTCAACCGGATGCCGCTCTATGCGCTGGTGTTCATGGTCTTCACCATGGCGAATGTCGGGCTGCCGGGCACGTCCGGGTTCATCGGCGAGTTCATGACGCTGCTCGGCACGTTTAAGGTCTCGCTCCCGACGGCGTTCCTCGCCACCACGGGCGTGATCCTTTCGGCGTGTTATGCGCTGTGGCTGTATCGAAAGATCGTGTTCGGCGCTCTGGTGAAGCCAACGCTGATGTCGATCAAGGACATGACCTTGCGCGAGTGCATCACGCTGTTCCCGCTGGTCGCGCTGACCATCCTGTTCGGCGTTTATCCGAAGCCGGTGCTCGACATGTCGGCGGCCTCGGTCCAGCAACTCGTCAACAATTACAACACCGCAGTGACGGCCGTGAAGGCCGCCGCACTGCTGCAATAATTGCGGCAGGTGAGGGTATCGCCATGAGCTTTGAGACTGCAGGTTATCAATTGGCACCGGTGGTGCCCGAGCTCGTCCTCGCGGTTGGCAGCATGGCGCTGCTGATGCTGGGTGCGTATCGCGGGCAGGGGACGACGAGGGCGGTGACTACGCTCGCAATCCTTCTCCTCGTCGTGACCGGCGTATTGGTGTTGCTGCTGCCAGCGGGCAAGCAGGTCACGTTCGGCGGCAGCTTCATCGTCGACGACTTCGCGCGCTTCCTGAAGATTCTGGCCTTGATCGGCTCGGCGGTCACGCTGCTCCTGTCGACGGAGTTCTTGTCCGATCCGTCGCGACGCATCTTCGAGTATTCGATCCTCGTCCTGCTCTCCACCCTCGGCATGATGGTGTTGATCTCGGCGGGCGACCTGATCTCGCTCTATCTCGGCCTCGAGTTGATGTCGCTCGCGCTCTACGTCGTGGCGGCATCAAACCGGGACAACGCCAAGTCCAACGAAGCCGGTCTGAAGTACTTCGTGCTCGGCGCGCTGTCGTCCGGCATGCTGCTCTACGGCGCCTCGCTGATCTATGGCTTCACCGGCACGGTCAGCTTCGCCGGCATCGCGGCTTCTGCCACGACCGCCAGCGTCGGACTGGTCTTCGGTCTCGTCTTCCTGCTCGCCGGCCTCTGCTTCAAGGTCTCAGCGGTGCCGTTCCACATGTGGACGCCCGACGTTTATGAGGGCGCGCCGACGCCGGTGACCGCCTTCTTCGCCTCGGCGCCGAAGGTGGCAGCCATGGCGGTGTTCACGCGCGCGACGCTGACCGCATTCCCCGGCATCGTCTCGCAATGGCAGCAGATCCTGGTGTTCGTGGCGATCGCCTCGATGGCGCTCGGCTCCTTTGCCGCGATCGGCCAGACCAACATCAAGCGCCTGATGGCCTATTCCTCGATCGGCCACATGGGCTTTGCGCTGGTCGGCCTTGCCTCCGGCACGGTCGAGGGCGCGCAGGGCGTGCTGATGTACCTCGTGATCTACATTGCGATGACGCTCGGCTCATTCGCCGTCATTCTCGCCATGAAGCGCAACGGCCAGGCCGTCGAGCAGATCAGCGATTTCGCCGGCCTCTCGCGCACCAACCCGCTGCTCGCCTTCTTCTTCGCGATGCTGCTGTTCTCGCTTGCCGGCGTTCCGCCGCTCGCCGGCTTCTTCGCCAAATGGTACGTCTTCGTCGCCGCGATCAAGGCCAACCTGTTCACGCTCGCCGTCATCGGCGTGCTGACGAGCGTGGTGGGCGCCTACTACTATCTCGCCATCGTCAAGACGATGTACTTCGACGAGCCTGCCGGGCAGATCGATCCGGTGCGCGTCGAGGTGCGGGCTGTGCTGGCGGTTGCAGGCCTGTTCACCATCCTGTTTGCGCTGTTTGCGGGACCCGTCGTGAGTGCCGCCAGCGCAGCGGCAAAGTCGCTGTTCTAGGGATGGGCTTCGCGCTCGGTCATCGAGCTCTCAGCGCGGGCTACCGCCTCGCAGCCTTCGACCAGATCGGCTCGACGAATGCGGAAGGCCTGGAGCGCGCCCGCCAAGGCGAGCGCGGCCCGATCTGGTTCGTGACATCGGAGCAGACGGCGGGGCGCGGCCGCCGCCAGCGTGCCTGGATCGCGCCGCGGGGCAATCTGGCGGCCAGCATCCTCGAGGTGATGGACGTCGCGCCGGCCGTCGCCGCCACGCTCGGCTTTGCGGCGGGGCTGGCCGAGGAGGCGGCGCTGGAGCGGGTCAGCGTCGAGGCCGCGCTTCGCCTCGGTCCCGACCGGCCCCGATACAGCCTGAAATGGCCGAACGACGTGCTTGCCGGCGGCAAGAAGCTCGTCGGCATCGGCCTCGAAGCCGAGGCCATCGGCGACCGCCTGGCCGTCGTGGTTGGCATCGGCACCAACGTCGTCGGGGCCCCCGAGGGCACGCCGACGCCCGCGGTGTCGCTGGCCGCCCTGGGCGTCCATATCAGCGCGGAGGAGCTGTTCACGGCGCTGTCGGATGCCTGGGTCGAATTCCGGGGCATCTGGGACGATGGCCGCGGCTTCGCGGAGATCCGCCGCCTCTGGCTGGAGCGCGCCGCCGGCCTCGGCGAGAAGGTCGCGATCCGGACCGGGAACGCAACGCTCGAGGGCATCTTCGACACCATCGACGAGGCCGGCTGCCTGATCGTCCGCACCGCCGACGGCCGGCGCGTGCCGGTGGCCGCTGGCGAGGTCTTCTTCGGCACGGCCGCCTCGATGGGAGCGGCGTGATGGCAAGGCCCGACGAACTGGTGTTTGCTCCGCTCGGCGGTGTCGGCGAGATCGGCATGAACCTGTCGATCTATGGCCTCGGCAACCGCCACCAGCGTGCCTGGCTCGCAATCGATCTCGGCGTCTCCTTCGGCGACGAGGAGCACCTGCCGGGCATCGACCTGATCATGCCCGACATCAACTTCCTGGAGAAGGAACGCAGGAATCTGATGGGCCTCGTGCTCACGCACGCCCATGAGGATCATTTCGGTGCGATCATCGATCTCTGGCCGAAGCTGCAATGCCCGATCTATGCGACGCAGTTCAGCGCGGCGCTGTTCGAGGCCAAATGCGCGGCCGAGCGCAATCCGCCAAAGATCCCGGTCACCGTGATCCCGTCCGGCGGCCGCGTCGACATCGGGCCGTTCAACGTCGAGTTCATCCCGGTCGCGCATTCGATTCCGGAATCCCACGCACTGGCGATCCACACCGAGGTCGGCACGGTGCTGCACACCGGCGACTGGAAGATCGATCCGACCCCCATTATCGGCCGTCCCACCGACGAGCGGCGGTTGCGTCAGCTCGGCGAGGAGGGTGTGCTCGCCCTGATCGGCGATTCCACCAACGCGGTGCGCGAGGGCCGCTCGCCCTCGGAAGCCGAGGTCGCCCGGACCATCATCGAGCTCGTCAAGGAAGCCAAGGGCCGTGTCGCGGTGACGACCTTTGCCTCCAACGTCGCGCGCATCAAGGCGGTGGCGGACGCGGCTCGCGCCGCCGACCGCGAGGTCGTCGTCGTCGGCCGCGCCATGGATCGGGTCGTGCAGGTCGCGCGCGAGACCGGCTACCTCGACGGCGTGCAGAATTTCCGCTCGCCCGAGGTCTACGGCCATCTTCCGCAGAACAAAGTGCTGGCGCTGTGCACCGGCAGCCAGGGCGAGCCGCGCGCGGCGCTGCCGCGCATCGCCAATGACGACCATCCCGAGATCACGCTCAACCGCGGCGACTGCGTGATCTTCTCCTCGCGCACCATCCCCGGCAACGAGAAGGCCGTCGGTTCGATCATCAACAATCTGGTCCTCCAGGGCGTCGAGGTCATCACCGACCGCGACCATTTGGTCCACGTCTCCGGCCATCCCCGGCGTGACGAATTGCGCGACATGATCGCCTGGACCAGGCCGCAGCTCCTGATCCCCGTGCATGGCGAGGCCCTGCATCTGCACGAGCACGCCAAGCTCGCGCGCGCCGCCGGTGTGCCGCGAGTGCTGGTGTGCCGGAATGGCGATCTGGTGAAGCTCGGCCCAGGCGATCCCGGTATCGTTGGCGAGGTGCCTTCCGGACGTCTCTACAAGGACGGCACGATCCTGGAGGACTCCAAATCGCGCGCGGTGGTCGAGCGGCGGCGGATGGCCTTCTCCGGTTGTGCTTTCGTCGCCATCGCCATGACCGCGCAGGGAGAGCTTGCCGACGAGCCCGAGGTCGATCTCGTCGGCATCCCCGAGAAGAACAAGGCGGGCGAGGCTTTTGACGACCTGGTCTTCGACGCCGTCGTCTCGACCATCGAAGGTCTGCCAAAACCGCGCCGCCGCGATCCGGATGCGCTGGGCGAGTCCGTGCGACGCGCCGTGCGCGCCGTGATCAACGAACACTGGGGCAAAAAGCCCCCCTGTCTGGTACACGTACTGACGGTCTGAATCTTTTGAGCATCATCTCTCCGGAATGCCGCGTCACATTTTGCGCTAACGCGGCCCTTCGGATCCGGATCATGCTCTAAGAAGGGAGAGAACCATGCTGGGTCGGCTCAACCATGTCGCGATCGCGACCAAGGATGCCGCCAGGGCGGCGAAGATCTATGGCGCGGCGTTCGGGGCGCAGATCTCGGAGGCCGTGGCGTTGCCCGAGCACGGCGTGACCACCGTGTTCGTGACGCTCCCCAACACCAAGATCGAGTTCATCGAGCCCCTGGGCGACGCCTCGCCGATCGCAAAATTCCTGGAGCGCAATGCCGACGGCGGCATCCACCACGTCTGCTACGAGGTCGCCGACATCATCACTTCGCGCGACGTGCTGGTGAAGGAGGGCGCGCGGGTGCTCGGCGACGGTGTGCCAAAGATCGGCGCGCACGGCAAGCCGGTGCTGTTCCTGCACCCGAAGGACTTTTCCGGCGCGCTGGTCGAGATCGAGCAGGCGTAAGTCCGAACCATGGCCTACCAGATCTCCACCGCACTCGCGATCTACTTCGTGCTCTGGTGGGTCACGCTGTTCGTGACCCTGCCGTTCGGCGTACGCAGCCAGCATGAGGACGGCGTCGGAGCACCCGGCACCGATCCCGGCGCGCCGATCCTGACCAAGATGGGCCCCAAGCTGATCTGGACCACGCTGATCTCGGGAATCGTTTTTGCGATCGGCATGACTGCCTATCATGCCGGCTATCTCTCGATCGAACGCTTGTCCAAATTGATGGGAATGCCGTTCTAGGACGAACGCTGCTTTGGGGCGAGAGCGGACGTCAAATGGTGGGCAACATCAGCGGACTCGGTCGCGAATGACCCATCTGCAACATCAGCGCGGATATTTGCTGTGATGCACATTACACTTGGAACTTGACGCATATGCTAGACCGCGTCGCTCGGCCTGAAGGGCGACGGAATGCGACGACGCAAGTTCATTGCACTTTCATTAGGCGCGGCCGTTGGCTGGCCATTGGCCTCGTGCACGCAGCAGGCGACGAGCATGCGTCGTGTTGCGTTCCTCCATCCATACCTCGAGAACGATAATGAAGTGCTGACCCGCGTCATTGCGTTTCGGGAGGGGCTCGAGGCGCTCGGGTGGATCGAGAATCGCAATATTCGAATTGAACATCGATATACCGGCGGAGATCTGGGCCGAATCCGAGCCTACGCGACGGAGTTGGTGCATTCGGCGCCGGATCTCATCGTCGGAAGCGGGACGCC
This sequence comes from Bradyrhizobium sp. UFLA05-89, assembly GCF_059803475.1. NCBI lineage: Bacteria > Pseudomonadati > Pseudomonadota > Alphaproteobacteria > Hyphomicrobiales > Nitrobacteraceae > Bradyrhizobium > Bradyrhizobium sp. UFLA05-89. The sequence continues at coordinate 38,681 of NZ_JBANBA010000091.1, forward strand.
AATCACCGCAGCGTTGAAAGAGGCGACCAGTACCATTCCGATCGTATTCAACCTCGTCAACGATCCGGTCGGACAGGGTTTCGTGGCCAGCCTGTCGCGGCCGGGCGGCAACATCACCGGCTTCACCTTCATCGATTTCCTATTGATCGGGAAATGGATGGAGATGATTAAGGAGATTGCTCCCGGGGTCAGACGTGTAGCGCTCATCTTCAATCCCGACACGACGCCTTTTTACCCGGCATTCCTGCGCGAACTCGAAGCGGCCCGCACATCGCTCGCCCTCGAGCTCTCCGCATCTCCCGTGCGCGACGAGGCGGAGGTCGAGGCAGCCATCACGGCGCTCGCACGCGAGCCTGGCGGTGCTCTGATCGTCGCGCCGGACGCATTCATCAATAATCACCGCCGCGCGGTCATTGCATTGACGGAACGACAGCGGCTTCCTGCGATATACGGCTTCCGGCAGTTCGCTGCGGAAGGGGCACTGATCTCCTATGGACCGAATACTGCCGACATAGTCCGACGCTCGGCTGGCTACGTCGATCGTGTCCTCAGAGGTGAAAGACCGGCCGACCTTCCGGTGCAGGCGCCGACGAAATACGAGTTAGTCATCAATCTCAAGACTGCGAAAGCGCTCGGCATTGCACCAGCTCCTGAGCTGCTCGCTCGCGCCGCCGGAGTGATCCAATAGAACTTTCTTGTTGCGGTGCATGACTCCGGAAATGGCCCATCGCGACATATCGCGCCGCCGCACGAACTTGATCGCTAAAGGGGGCGGGTTCAACTCATCGCCGCAACACATTCTGCGAACTTCTCAGCTGGGGTTTGAAAGAGCAAGGTCTTTCGTGGCCTTTCATTAAGCTGCCTGGCAATCGCGCTGAGCTTGGCCTGGCTATACAGGGACAGATCGATGCCACGCGGAAGATACTGGCGCAGCAATCTGTTGGTGTTTTCGTTTGACCCGCGCTGCCAGGGACAGCGAGGGTCACAGAAGTAGACATCGACCTTGGTAGCCAATGTCAGACGCTGATGATCTGCGAGCTCCTTGCCTCTGTCCCAGGTCAAGGACCGATAAAGTTCGCTGGGCAGTCGTTGCGATTGCTTGATAAGCGCCGAGACGACGCTTTCGGTATCCTTGTTCGCGACCTTGACCAGCATCACGTAGCGCGAATGGCGCTCGACAAGTGTTACGATATAGCTG